>NZ_JBVVAK010000035.1:0-66478 GCF_055792825.1 Microvirga sp. GN3 | reverse complement strand
GCTCTGGGCCAGGCTGAAGGAGTGGCGAGCCGTTGCGACGCGCTACGAGAAGACCGCCCCATCCTTCATGGGCGTGCTCTGTCTCGCCGCCACTCTCGACTGGATCAAGCGCTAACAGGCCGTAGGAGGATCTTTCCGACCGATTTGAACGCCTTACGGGGTTTAGAATAGACGCCATTTTTCGCCCTGAAACTGGTCCGTTGACCGCCAATCCAAAGCACAGCCCATCCCGATTAGAACACGAACGCCACTGGAACACGCCAATAGCTCTGCTCTACCAGACCAATCCCCGAGAACCGCGCTTGAAAAAGAAACGATCCGCCTTGGAATGAAGCCGATTGGAAGATAAACGCCTTCCGGGGTTTAACTGCCCCGCAATTTTAGGTGCCGAACTGGTCCGTTGACCGCAAATCCAAGAACACAGCAGATCCCGGATAGAACACAAACGCTAATGGAAGATCCCAATAGCCTTTTGCTCCAACCAGAATATCCCTTTGAAGGTGGTCCTATCTGAACCACCGTCCCTATACCCTCCGGACTGCTTAGAACCCGAAGAGAGTATCTCTATGAACACCCCCGAAGTCGCCACCACATCGACGAGCAGCGATATCCTTCAGATGACGGCAGATGTCGTGACTGCATACGTGGCGAACAATTCACTGGTCCGACAGGACATTCCAACCCTGATCGAGAACGTGCACAAGGCGTTCGCCAGGATCCAGGGCGGCCCTGAGGAGATCAAGACGGCAGAGCCAATGCAGCCGCGGCTGCCGATCAAAAAGACGATCACACCGGACTATCTGATCAGCCTGGAGGATGGCCGCCAGTACCGCACCCTGAAACGGCACCTGCGGGGAGTGGGCCTGACGCCGGAGGAATACCGCCTCAAGTGGAGCCTGCCTCACGACTATCCGATGGTCGCGCCGAACTACTCCAACCAACGTTCCCAAATGGCCAAGAGCATGGGCCTTGGTGAGCGTGGGAAGAAGGCTGCGAAGAAGCCAACTGGCCGTCGGGCCGCTGCGGTATCGGCATAAAGCCAGCGTTTTACGTCCAGCGCGTGGCGTGGCCGGCGCGGACGAGCATGCGGCCGAGATCCTTGCCGTCAATCGCGATACGGGCGAGAGTTCGCCCGTATCGATCTTTGCCTCTCCTGCGGATGGTGGCTGAGCGGGCTCGCTCGATCCGGTCCCGGAGGAATTCGGTCGCCGCGACAGCCCTGTTGAGTTCCCTGCGGGAACGGGGGCGCCGGAGTTCCGGAGCATTCACGTTTTTAAGCCGGACCTTTTCTGAGACGGAGCGATCTGGTCCAAGTATCCAGACGGTGTCGCCATCGATCACGCATAGGTTCCTTGGATTGATGGTCTGCTTTGCAGAGTACCGGATCCAGACCCATAACAGCCAGGCGAACAGCAGAGCGATAGCAGCCGGGATAGCAAGGTTCATGGAACGTCTCAGGCAGTTGCTTGCGTGGAGAGCGATGAGCCGGGGCGGCTTAATGCCTGTCTGATCCGCTCGAGGTGGCGGGCTGCCAGCGCGGCGTCCAAATGGCGAATCCTGGTATAGACGCGGCTGCTGGTGTACCCTGCAGCCTGGGAAGCCTTCTTGCGCTTCTCCTCCTTGCGCACCTTCCGAGGGTCTAGCGTCAGGATGAGCGAGGTCGGCCCGAAGCTCCGGCCATGCCGAGCGAGGATATCTTGGAAAAACTTCTCGCCGCGGGGCGTGATCACCATACAGGTGACGCGCTTCCGTCCGCCGGCGGCCTGCCTTGTGCGGCGCAGGTGTCCGAGTTTCAGGAGATCCTCGACATACGAGGTAACCGCGTAGCCCCACTTGATCTGGACCGCAAAGCCGGCGTCTCCCCGAGAGGCGGCGAGGCGAAGATAGGCCGTGCGTCGGGCAAGGCCCTTGTGCTTGTCAGCGGACATTGATGGACGCTCCTGATTTTTAGGGGATTGATCGAAAACGATCTCAGGAACGGCTGCCTCAGAAACAGGTGGAAATCCGGGGCAGGGAGTACAAAAGAAGAACAGGAAATGCTATTACGGTGGTGACCCTGAGAGCACCCAGTCGTGGGGACCACGGTGGACATCACCCTTGAGCCATTCATTGCCGATCGGAGACCCGAGGAAGCCGGAAAAGGCGAGGTGATAAGCGTCCGGCGTGTGATACATTGTGACATGGACGCGTTTTTCGCCAGTGTGGAGCAGCGGGATAATCCGGAGCTTCGGGGCAAGCCTGTTGCCGTAGGCGGATCAAGAGAGCGCGGTGTTGTGGCAGCCGCGAGCTATGAGGCGCGGCGCTTTGGAGTCCATTCTGCAATGCCGTCTGTAACGGCACGCCGTAAATGCCCCGATCTGATTTTCGTGAAGCCACGCTTCGACGTCTACAAACAGGTGTCGCTCCAGATCCGTGAGATCTTCCACGAGTATACGCCCCTGGTGGAGCCGCTTTCGCTAGATGAGGCATACCTGGACGTCACTGAGAACCTAAAGGGCATTCCCTATGCAACCCAGATTGCGAGGGAGATCAGGGCGAAGATTTTCCAGGAGACCGGCCTGACCGCGTCGGTCGGGGTCAGCTTTCAGAAATTTTTGGCCAAGCTGGCTTCAGATCAGCGGAAGCCGAACGGGATGTTCGTCATTACCCCCGAGATGGCGCCTGCTTTCATGGAGCAACTCCCGATCCATAAGTTCCATGGGATAGGTCCTGCCACAGCCGCGAAGTTTAACAGGCTTGGCATCTTCACGGGGCTCGACCTGAAGGGGCGGTCGCTGGAATTTTTGCAGGAGCGGTTCGGCAAGGCTGGGAGCTATTACTACTGGCTCGCCAGGGGCGTCGACCATCGTCCCGTGCGCCCAGATCGGATCCGGAAGTCTGTCGGCGCCGAGAACACGTTCTCGAACGATCTGTCGGAGTTGGAGGCTATGAAGACGGTGCTACAATCGATCATCGATAAGGTTTGGCGCCATTGCGATCAGACCGGGGTAAGGGGACGTACGGTGACGCTTAAGGTCAAGTATGCGGACTTTCACCAGATAACCCGCAGCCGAACTCTGTCAGGAATGGTTGAGAGCAGGGCGACTCTTGAGGCCGTATCGTTCGATCTGCTGACAGCCTTGTTCCCCTTCCCAAAGGCAGTTCGGCTCCTTGGAGTGGCCTTGTCGACCCTTAACACGGACGAGGAATCCGAGCCCCCACAGCTATCCCTGTCGCTCTGAAACCGGCCTTATAGTCGAGCTAAATAGGTGAATTCGGCCAAGCTTTGTGGTCGACAAAGTGGCGCAGTTCTTGATTTGTTCTGGTATTTTGGCGCGGCTCAGGATAGGCTCCTGCCATCCCGAATTTTTGGACGTGCGGAGCCTTTATGAGCTTGGATAAGAAGAAGGCGATCGATACAGCGGTCGCCCAGATCGAACGCGCCTTTGGTAAGGGCGCCATTATGCGCCTGGGCGGCGATCAGGTTGTTGAGGTCGAGACAATTTCTACGGGCTCGCTCGGCTTGGATATCGCCCTTGGTGTTGGTGGCCTGCCAAAGGGCCGGGTAATCGAAATTTACGGACCGGAATCCTCGGGCAAGACGACGCTGACCCTTCATGCGATTGCTGAGGCTCAGAAGAAGGGCGGCGTTTGTGCGTTCATTGACGCGGAGCATGCGCTCGATCCGGTTTATGCCCGTAAGCTGGGCGTGAACCTGGATGATCTGATCGTCTCCCAGCCGGACAACGGCGAGCAGGCGTTGGAGATTGCCGACACCATGGTTCGCTCGGGCGCGATCGATGTGGTGATCATCGACTCCGTGGCTGCGCTCACGCCGAAGGCGGAGATCGAAGGCGAGATGGGCGAGAGCCGTCCGGGCCTGCAGGCCCGTCTCATGAGCCAGGCCCTGCGCAAGCTCACCGGCTCAATCCACCGGACGAACACGCTGGTGATCTTCATCAACCAGATCCGCATGAAGATCGGTGTGACTTATGGCAGCCCGGAGACCACGACGGGCGGCAATGCGCTGAAGTTCTACGCCTCCGTGCGTCTCGACATCCGCCGCGTCTCCACCCTGAAGGATCGCGACGATCCGATCGGAAATCAGGTGCGCGTGAAGGTCGTCAAGAACAAAGTCGCTCCTCCCTTCAAGCAGGTCGAGTTCGACATCATGTTCGGCGAGGGCATCTCAAAGATGGGCGAGCTCATCGACCTTGGCGTGAAAGCTGGCGTGGTCGAGAAGTCTGGTGCCTGGTTCTCCTATGACAGCCAACGGCTAGGGCAGGGGCGTGAGAACTCCAAGACCTTCCTGAAGGAAAATCCTGAGATTGCGGCCCAGATCGAGGGCAAGATCCGCGAGAATGCGGGTCTCCTGATGCACGATCTTCAAGCCAATGATACGGGCGAAGCCGCTGCCGACGATGCAGCATAATCGAAAGGCCGGTTCGCAAGGACCGGCCTTTTCTTAAGCGACCTTTTGGTCGGGCAGAGAGATGATATCGAATGAGCGATACCGTCCTCTGCCTTCGGACTTAGCCTGATACAAGGCTTTGTCCGCGCCCCGCATGATCTCGTCGCGGGTCAGTCTGGGATCGTTCGCCATGAAGATCCCGATACTCGTTCCGATTGTGACTTCCTGGCGATCCAATCCAATCGGAGCACTGATTGCGGCGATGATCTGCTGTGAGATTGTCTCGGCAATCTCGACTGAAACCGGATCCCGAAGCAAAACTGCGAATTCATCTCCGCCAAGACGGGCAGGGATATCGCCGACTCGAATAGAGTTCTGAAGGCGTTTAGCGATAATTCGAAGCAATTCATCACCAGCGGCATGTCCAAGCTTGTCGTTTACCTGCTTGAAGCCGTCCAGATCGAGATACAAGACAGTCAGAGGTTCGCCGTAAGTGCGTAACCTGTCGAGGTCACCGTCCAAACGCTGGCGGAATAGAACACGATTAGCCAAACCGGTCAGCGCATCGTGATGGGCGAGGTGGGAAAGGTTCTTTGCGAGGTCCTGCACGTCGCCATGGGCACTCTCCAGCAGATCGTTCTGCCGCTTCATGAAGGCAATCAGCCCGAAGCCGCATGCGATCATTCCGATCATCATGAACGTGAAAGTTCGATGCAGGTTCGACAACGAGGCATGATTATCGGTGATCAGATCGGCAACATATTGGTTGGCGGTGCCGACGACCTTGGGCAGAATCGCTGCAATCGGCTCAAGGAGCGCGGCTGCCTGGTCGGCAGCACCTGGCTTCTCAATCCCGTATATGACTGGTTCTGCCGCTGTGCGGATCTCATCTAGGTGATCAGCAGCCAACTGCGTCTCTTCGTTGCTCTTAATGAAGACGCCGAAATCGCCCTCCCTCAGCATAGTGAAGCGGCTTTGAAGAATCTCAAATCTAAGAATGACGTCGTCGGCGGTTACGCCGCCGTCGTTCAAGCGGTAGGCAAGAAGGGTGTGTTGAAGGCGAAAGAACTCGGATTCCGCTTTGTTCGCCACCCAGGCAACGTCTAAGCGCGAAACCCGGGCCAGCTTGTCCTGGCGTTCAGCGATGAGCCAAGAGAAGTAAGCCGCCGAGACGATAAAACCGGCTCCGAGGATCACCAGAACAATCTTGAGTCGGTTGAGCGATCGCGCCCGGTTCGGCGATGTATGGCTCATCGCTTTGATGGTTCTCAGGAGATTGACGATCATTGGGCTGCCGCCTCGCTTACGAGGCGAACGCGCGTGCTCGGTAGCAGAATGACGTTGTTGAAGACCAGACGGCCAATGTCACTGGCTGGGACAGGAGATCCCAGAAGATAGCCCTGCGCGTCGGTGAACCCTTCCTTCCTCAGAAAATGAAGCTCGTCCGGGGTCTCAACCCCTTCGGCGATGACGGGTAGGCCGAGTCCGTCGCACAGCAGGCGTACGGCCCGTACGATCGCAGCTGCCTGCTTGTTGGCGTGAACCGCCTTGATAAAGGATCGGTCGATCTTGATCTTGTCGAGGGGGAACTCCCGCACGTTCGACAAGGAAGAATAGCCGGTCCCGAAATCATCCATAGCGATTGTGACGCCAAGGGTCTTTAGCCTGTTGAGGGTCTGGAGTGCTCGACCGGGATCGCTGATGAGGGCCGTCTCGGTGACCTCGATCTCGAGGCGCTCTGGAGAGAGTTGCGTTTCCGCCAGAATGCTCTGGATCAGCTCGGCGAGACCTGTATCGATAAGTTGCCGGGCAGAGACATTGACCGCGATGGTGAGTGGGCGTGTCCAGGTTGCAGCCTCACGACAGGCCTCTCGCAAGACCCATTCGCCTATGGTGAGGATGAGACTGCTTTCTTCGGCTATCGGTATGAACAGCCCAGGAGGGAAGTCACCACGGATGGGGTGGTTCCAACGCAGCAAGGCCTCAAAGCCCGTAACCTCCCCTGTGTGGATGTTCGCTTGAGGCTGGTAAACCAAGTGGAGTTCGTCCTCCTGGATGGCCTGTCGGAGATCCTGTTCGATAGTCCGGCGCTCACGCAGTTGGTCCCCCATCGTCGGATCAAAGTCACGGCAGGATCCGCTCGCTTCATCCTTGGCTCGGTGTAGAGCGGTTTCGGCGCATGAGAGCAACTCGGCTCGGTCACTGGCATCAGTCGGATATGAGGCAATACCGATGCTCACAGATATGGAGCCGGGAAGGTCCCTGACCTGAAGGCTCGCCGCGACCGCCCTCTGCAACCTCTCCGCCAGGAGCCGGACTTCTGTCGGGCTTTCGATATTTGGCATGAGAACCGCGAATTCGTCACCGCCAAGCCGCGCAAGGATCTGACCGCGGCTCAGCGCCGTCGAGAGCTTGCTGGCAACATCTCTTAGGGTGTGGTCACCTGTCGTATGACCATAGAGATCATTGATGTCCTTGAACCCGTCGATGTCGAGGCAGAGGATTGCCAGCTGTTGCTTCCTGGCTTGATGTACCCCGATTTCACGATCGAGCCTGTCCATGAAGTTCGCCCGGTTCTCAAGGCCGGTCACGAGATCACGGGTACGGTTCCATCGGTCGCGGATGCTCATCCCTGCGCCGATCCCGGTGAGAACGACACCGGCGACGAAAGCCAGGAGAGTAAGACTGATTCCAAACCCATCTGGGGGAGGCGGCGGCGCCACTCTGGTTCCAACCCAGTAGGTCGACCAAATTCCGAAGAGCGCGGCTGCGATGGCCACGCCTTTTAGGACATACCGTTTGGAACCTGGGATTTTGCGGGCCTGTGTCCAATGCTGGACGCTTGTGAGACAGGCAACGGCAAGGGTCGCGATCCCCATCGCGATCAATAGAGCGGATCGCTCTGAGAAGACAAATTCATTAACGGTCAGCATTGGACGCCCGCATCAACCTCCGAGCCTCAGTTGCCACTAAGCGCTTGAACTCGAAATAGATTCAACAATGTCGATGGTGATTTCGATATACCGGATTCGCACCGGTATGGCGGGGCGGCATCATGCCTTTGGATCGGGCTCAGACGAGTGAGCTTCCAATCCGCCATGTGAAAGTCAAATCAAGACTTTTCGCTGCTCCGACGTCTAATTCGGATCCAACCTAACTACAATCGGCCGGCAGCAATTTCAGCGCCAGGGTTAATCCCAAGCCTGGTCAACCAAACCTCGTGTTTGGTGCATAGAACCTTTAGGCTTGGGGAGTGAAGCAGGCCTGCGCTTTCAGACCTGCGTCTTTACTTAGCTGACGTAGACCAGCTTTCTGGGATCGAGTTCGGCTTCACCGTCCCACTGATACGCGGCGAGATGGCCACCCTTTGCGACAGAGTAATCGAGGCAGAGTCGACGCCGGTCAGTCACGATTGGCTCACCTTGTAGCCAGTAGTGGCCAAAGACTACGGGGGCCGCGTGGTCGTAGGCTAGACGATCTTCGGAGCCGAGTTCGATATCCGGCAGGAGAGCGGTCGTTTCCGGGTCGACAAGAGCAGCGCTCCTGTAGGTGGTGGCCGCATCATCCCACCAGCGGATGCGAGTATTGGTGCGTTCGTGACCATCCTTATCGAAAAACGACACACCTGCAGGGAGGGCGATCTCAAGACCCTTCAGGAGGATCTCGACGGCGTTGTGCGCCGGATGCCCCCTTGGCGAAGGATGCATAGACGCCATCCTGGGTGAGAGCCGCGTCTTTAGTAACGAAGCTCTTCATGATGGCGAGTTCGCGCGGATGCCAGCACGCATGGATGACCCGAAGGCCATCCGTCTCCCACCAGAGCGGAAGGGTCATGAACCACTCAACGAGTTCCCGGTGGAGAGGAGAGCCCTCGCCGGCGGCCTCCAGGAAGGCTTGGTGCTGAGTCCGGTTCTTTGCACTGTGCGTCCGGAGTGGCCGGGAGGGATCATTCGGATCGGACAGGAACCAGCCGATCGCATTGTGCTCATGATTGCCCATCGTCGCTACGGCAAAGCCCTCGTCTCTCATACGCCGGAGAATGCGAACGGTTTCGAGCTGCTCGGGTCCACGGTCAATGAGGTCGCCGACGCTGACAAGCGTCCGGTCCTGATGCTGCCAGGTGCCATTCTTGAGCTTATAGCCAAGCTTGGAGAGGAGGGCGGTAAGCTTGGAAGCGTGCCCATGGACATCCGCGACAATATCAAAGCGCAATTCGAACTCCTTTCAGGTGCAGTTTAAACACCTAAAGCTTGGCCTTTCGTGTGTCACGAACGGGCCTACTGAACTTCTATTTTTCGGGGATCTGGCTTAACCAAATTGCCAAGCTTTGTGGAAGACATAAAGCCAAAACTTCCGCCTTGAATGCTCCGAATTAACCGAGCGTTAACCATATCGGCGATATCAAGGCATCAACCGGGATGTGGGGCACTCGGCTGACGTGGTTAAGGGGTGGCGCGGATGTACCGTCACCCCTGGCCACTGTCGGAAGATGATTTTCAATCCCTGCTATAGGCCAGGGAGATCCCCGGCGGCAGCGGCCCGAGATCCAGATCGCCTGCGATCGCGACAAGGCGGTCATAGTTACTGCCGATCACATTCATGAGCACGTGCTCAAATTCGGCGACGGTCTCCCTCTCACTTGGAATGCAATCATGCCAGCCGCGATCCTCGGCCTCGAGCAGGCGTTTTCGGCGTGCGTCCATTTCAGCGATATATTCACGAAGCGTCGGCATCGGTTTCGGGACCTCTTGGTTTCATCTGCCCGAAACAAAAAAGGGAGGCCTGAGTGGCCTCCCTTTTGGGCTTAGAGCATGAAGTACGCGGCTTTCATCGAGGTGACGCCTTTGACGCCGATGTAGTGATCAGCGGCGCCGTCTCCGTTGGAGTCGATGACAAGCGCATCCGAGACGGTGTTGTAGTAGAACTGTCCTGCCTTATGGGCATTCAGCTTCCAGTCACCGGAGGAATTGCCGAGGAAGGTCAGCTTCTGACGGCCGGCTGCATCGGGGTTGGCATCGAAGCTCCGGAAGTTGATCTTATCGTCCTTCCGGAAATCATAGATTCGGTCAAACGAGTTCAGGTCACCAAGGTCCCCGTAGGAGTTGAACTTGAACTGGTCCTTTCCGGATCCGCCATAGAGCCGATCTGCTCCGGCTCCACCCCAGATGGTATCATTGCCGGTGCTGGCCGACAGATAGTCCATGCCGTCGCCCCCGCTAAGGAGATCGTTGCCCGACTCTCCATAGAGCCTGTCGTCGCCAGCACCACCGTATACCTTGTCATTCCCGGCACCGCCTTTGAGAGTGTTGCTCTCCAAGTTGCCGGTGATGGTGTCGTTGTACTTCGAGCCCTTTGCGTTCTCGATGGTGGTCGACTGACCGATCACGGCCTGACCGTCGGAGACGAGCGAGCTGGCTTTCTTGTTGATGTAGCTCCAGCTTCCGGCTCCGAGGTTGATGACAACCTTGTACTTGGCACCCGAGGCATCAATGGTGTCGATTCCGCCGGCATCGAAGACGAGTTTGTCGTTGCCCAGCTTGTAGGTGTTGTTGCCGAGGCGGACCTGCGGAGTACCATAGATCTCCTGGAGCGCCATGGTGTCATAGACGCCCATCTTGTTGTCGGGCCCGGTATAGGTGTAGCCCATTGCGGAGGAGGCGAGTTCCTTGCCAGTCAGCTTGTAGGGGCCCTCGAAGGGGTGCTGAAGGCCAAGGGCATGGCCGACCTCGTGGAGAATGGTGTGAATGCCCTCTCCGGTCTTGGTGCTATACTTCAGACCGCTGTCGGCCCAGACTTGGCCCTGCTCAAACTTACCCAGGGCCTTGTTGTAATAGATGCCGACGGCGCTGCCGACGATGTCACCGCTCATGTTGTATTGACCAAACGCGAGGAGAGAACTGGCTTCGTTCGACTCGACGAAGGTCACGTTGGCGATTGAAGAAATGTAACCAAGGGCGGCATAAACGGTGGCCTTCTCCTGAGCCGAATAGGTCGAGAAGGTCGCCGCCTTGCTGCTCCCCTCGGGCGCGGCAGTCATGAACGAGAAGGTAACAACGGCACCTTCTCCGTCAGCCTTGTTGGCGTAATCACGGGAGAACGCATTGTCTTGGTCGATTCCGCGGAGGGCGAGGATGGCTCTTGTCGACATATTATTACTTTCTCACTCTTGAAGCATGAGCAAGCGAGGGCACTTGTAATGCATCAAACCGAAATAGAATGGTAGGATACAAAACCGTTTGCCCCACTGGCGGTCAAGCTGTTTCATCTTCATTCTGGGGATTTAATTTCCCGTCCTAATAAGGACGTCATCTCGATTTTCCGCTGGCTTGTGCACGATGGGCAGCAGGTCACTGCTTGTTAATCAGTGTGGCAAACAGGGTTTGCTTATCCGTATAAAAAAGGGGCGCTAGAGAGCGCCCCTAATTTCGTGATCTTAGTTCAGGCGAAGAGCTCTGCCTGCTCGGTTACAGGTTTCGCTACGGCTGCTTCCAGGGCGAGCTGTCTTTGAACTCGCGGGCTATGCATTCCGATCTTAAGGCGGCGCCGTTCGTCTTCACATCTGGCGATGTAGTCTTGAATGGTACCTTTCCGGACAGCCTCGCACATCTCGCGAGAGCCAGATGCAATCAAACGATTGCCTTCGTACAGGACGCTAGGTCCATTCTCGACGTCGACGATATGCACTTGCTGGGTCTCCTTAGATACGAGCGCCTCGGATTCTGCTTCGAGGCTTAGGCGCGGGAGGGCGGCCGAGCTGGGACCGATCGGCGACATAGGATCCAGCCGCGCTCGCACTGGAGAAAACGCCTTCGAACTTCCCGTCGATATAGAGGCCGACGTGATCCGAGCCACGAATCGGGGTCAGATCGTAGGTTCGCTCTGGCCGAGGCTTCCTAGCCGGCATCGTCCGTACGATCTTGAGGGCCGCCGCCTGGGTGAGCGCGGCACTGGCGTCGTCAAACGGCCCGTGGGAGGAACCATCAATGAACAATTCAACCCGCGATCCGTCGAGGGGTACCAGCTTGATCTGACTGGAAATGGCGCAGCGCCTGACTTTGCTATTCAGCTTACGGCTGAATGTCGTGCGATTCCCATACGAGCCGGTTTTTGAAGATTTCCGCATGATCAGGATCGATTTGAACTTATGCCGCCGGTGGAGAAAGCAATTCGCTCCTCGGCTCAGCAGCCCCGAGGATAGAAAGTGCCAGTATGTCTGCCGTTCAGATTGCGGGTCGGGACGAAGCCCGATTTTGGCAGCCGCGGGCTACTTGAGCTTGGCTCCGGCTCCGCGAGGTGAACCTCATAGTAGCTTACCCCGTCGGCGGCCGTGAGGCTTCTGATCTCATATGCCTCCGGATAGCACGTGGCGCGCTTGTATTCACCGTCAGCAACCCTCTGCATTTCGGTTCTCATGTCGTCCTGGATTGGCCTGCAGCTTCCGCGCTTGTCGCACCAGCGATCGAAGTTATCGACGACATGCACAAGGCTTTCATATGAAATGACTGCATCTGCCGGAGTGAGGACCCACACTGGCCCTTTCTCAGAAGAGATCTCGGACCAGGCACCAGCTGGGGCTGGGATGCTCTGGGAGTATGACACAAGGCCGTAGGCCGAGTAGCTGTACTCTCCGACCTCGACGCTATGCCGAGTTCCGTCAGCGAGGCTCAGAACCCAAGGCCCGACTTGCTGGCAATCGGTGCGGTCCTCAGCGCCAGAACAGTCGGCGTTTGTCATGGTCAACTCGCCAACCGGAGATCCGTTTGGCTTATCGAAAACGGCAAGTGGACGATAGGCTGTGGCGAAGGCGAACCCTTCGATCGGGAAGAGAGCTCGCGGCGATACAAACGAGATGATCGCCTTGCTAGCCTCAGATTGAAGCCATTTGTCTGACGCGGCTGGAGGCATGCTAGAGCCATTGGCGAGGACAATAACCGGGCATCCGATACTTACGAGGCCGGAAAGGAGGAAGCGAGATAACCAGGCATTCATGGTTCAGCGTCCACATGCAAGGTGAGTAAAGGCCACTTGGCGGCGGCCTTCACTCGTTCCATTTCTTGCGAACTTCTCCCTAGCCGCAGCCGCCGCTTGAGTTGCATTCTAGGCACGTTGTGCATTTGCCTGTCCGAATTACTCTCAAGCTCCCGCAAGAGCCGCATGCCTCGCCGATGAAGCCTTGGTTTTTGGCGACGCTGAGTTTCGTAGCCATATCGTCCTCGGCCCGTGCAAGGGCGGGAGGTTGAAACGGAAGACTCTCGACTGGATGCATTGCCAAAGCGGCATTCCCGTCAACCTGAGGGATCACAGCTGCCGAAGAGATGGCGACGGTCTGAGCAACTGTCTGGACATCTGAACGGACAAATCCGCGGGAGATCGGCAGAACAACACCCGAAGGATCAGATGACGTGCCATCATTCTTGCCGAGGCCGACAGTCGTCGGTGCGTTCTCGGGCTCAACATGGGCGAGGTCGTTGCGGCCGAGATAGGACACGGCGAGCTCGCGGAACACGTAGTCAAGGATCGAGGTCGCGGACTTGATTCGATCGTTGTTCTGGACGAAGCCGGCCGGCTCGAAGCGCGTGAAGGTGAAGGCCTCCACGTATTCCTCCAGCGGCACGCCATATTGCAGGCCGAGCGAGATCGCGATGGCGAAGTTGTTCATCATCGCACGGAAGGCGGCGCCTTCCTTGTGCATGTCGATGAAGATCTCGCCGAGGCGGCCGTCGTTGTACTCGCCAGTCCGGAGGTAGACGCGATGCCCGCCCACGGTTGCCTTCTGGGTGTAGCCCTTGCGGCGGTCGGGCATGCGTTCGCGGTCTCTGACCTTGATGATGCGCTCGACAACCTTCTCGACCATCCTCTCGGAAATCTGAGCAACTTTCGCGGCGGCGGGGAGGGCGGTCACGGCCTCGACAGCATCGTCCGCATCCTCGTCCTCATCGGCGATGAGAGCGGAGTTGAGCGGCTGCGAGAGCTTGGAGCCGTCGCGGTAGAGGGCGTTCGCCTTCAGGCCCAGCTTCCAGGACAGCATGTAGGCGTTCTTGCAATCCTCGACGGAGGCGTCGTTGGGCATGTTGATGGTCTTGGAGATCGCGCCCGAGATGAAGGGCTGCGAGGCCGCCATCATGCGGATGTGGCTCTCGACCGAGAGATAGCGCTTGCCGATCTTGCCGCAGGGATTGGCGCAATCGAACACCGCGTAATGCTCGGTTTTGAGATGGGGCGCGCCCTCAAGCGTCATCGCTCCGCAGATGTGGATGTTGGCGGCCTCGATGTCGGCCTTCGAGAAGCCCAGGAAGGACAACAGGTCGAAGGACGGATCGTTCAGCTTCTCCGCCGGGACTTTGAGCGTGCCGGTGAGGAAGTCCTCGCCGAGCGTCCAGCGGTTGAAGACGAACTTGATGTCGAAGGCCGATTTCAGGCCCTTCTCCACCGCGTCGATCTTGTCGTCCGTAAAGCCCTTGGAGCGCAGCGAGCCGGGGTTGACGGCGGGGGCCTGCTTCATGGAGCCGTGGCCGACCGCATAGGCCTCGATCTCGGCGATCTCGGATTCGCGATACCCCAAGGCCCTCAAGGCGTCGGGCACTGCCCGATTGATGATCTTAAAGTAGCCGCCGCCGGCGAGCTTCTTGAACTTCACCAGGGCGAAGTCGGGCTCGATGCCGGTGGTGTCGCAATCCATCACGAGGCCGATCGTGCCGGTGGGCGCGATGACGGTGGCCTGCGCGTTGCGGTAGCCGTGCTTGGTTCCGAGTTCCAGCGCTTCATCCCAGGATTGTTTTGCCTCGGCGGCGAGATGCTTACCGAGAGAGTTCCAAGCCTCGTTCAGGGCTCCTGGCCGGGTAAGAGTGTCCACGTCAAGAGGGACGAGGCTGGTGGAGAGCCCGTCGTACCCGTCAAGGGCGCCGATGGCAGCACGGCGGTGATTATACATCACTCGCAGCATGTGCTTGGCATTCTTCTTGTACTGCGGGAACGGCCCAAGCTCACGTGCCATTTCGGCCGAGGTGGCATAGGACACGCCGGTCATGATCGCGGTGATCGCGCCCGTGATGGCTCGGCCCTCATCGGAGTCATAAGGAAGGCCCATGGTCATGAGCAGGCCGCCGATGTTGGCGAAGCCGAGACCCAGGGTGCGGTACTCGTACGAGAGCTGTGCGATTTCCTTGGACGGGAACTGCGCCATGGTCACGGAGATCTCGAGCACCACGGTCCACAGGCGGCAGGCGTGCTTGAAATCTGCGATGCTGAAAGTGTTCCCCTTGCGGTTGAGGAACTGCAGCAGGTTGGCGGAGGCCAGATTGCAGGCCGTGTCGTCCAGGAACATGTATTCCGAGCACGGGTTCGAGGCCCGGATGCGGCCACCTTCTGGGCTGGTGTGCCAGTCGTTCATGGTGGTGTTGAAGTGCAGGCCGGGATCGGCGGACGCCCAGGCAGCATAGCCGATCTGCTCCCACAGGTCGCGCGCCTTCAGGGTCTTCATTACGTGGCCACCGCGACGGGCGGTGAGGTGCCAATCCGCGTCGTTCTCGACGGCACGGAGGAATTCCTCAGTCACAGAAACAGAGTTGTTGGAGTTCTGGCCCGAGACCGTGAGATAAGCCTCCGAATCCCAGTCGGTGTCATAGATCGGGAAGTCGATGTCGGTGTAGCCCTGCTTGGCGAACTGGATGACGCGCTTGATGTAGTTATCCGGGATCTGGACGCGACGGGCCAGCTTGATCTCCTGCTTCAGAGCCGGATTCTTCTCCGGATCGAAGCAGGCGTCGCCCTCGGCCTCGCAGTTCACGCAGGCCTTGAGAATGGCTTTTAGGTGTTTGGAAGCAAGCTTGGAGCCGGTCACGAGGGCGGCGACCTTCTGCTCCTCCTTCACCTTCCAGTCGATGTAGGCCTCGATGTCCGGGTGATCGACGTCGATCACCACCATTTTGGCCGCGCGGCGGGTGGTGCCGCCGGACTTGATGGCGCCGGCGGCGCGGTCGCCGATCTTGAGGAATGACATGAGACCCGACGAGCGGCCGCCGCCGGAAAGTTTTTCACCATCACCTCTAAGGTACGAGAAGTTGGATCCGGTGCCGGAGCCGTACTTGAACAGGCGCGCCTCGCGGACCCACAGGTCCATGATGCCGCCCTCGTTCACCAGGTCGTCTTGGACACTCTGAATGAAGCAAGCATGCGGCTGCGGGTGCTCGTAGGACGACTTCGACTTCGTCAGCTTGCCGGTCTTATGGTCCACATAGAAGTGGCCCTGGCTCGGCCCGTCGATGCCGTAGGCCCAGTGCAGGCCGGTGTTGAACCATTGCGGGGAATTCGGTGCTACCATCTGGTTGGCGAGCATGAAGCGCAGCTCGTCATGGAAGGTGTGGGCGTCCTCCTCGGACGAGAAATAGCCGCCCTTCCAGCCCCAGTAGGTCCAGCAGCCGGCGAGGCGGTCGAAGACCTGCTTGGAGGAGATCTCGGAGCCGAGGCGCTGGTCCTCAGGCAGGGAGGCGAGGGCGGCCTCGTCGGGCACGGAGCGCCACAGCCAGGAGGGAATGTCGTTCTCCTCGACCTTCTTCAGCCGGGCCGGTACGCCAGCCTTGCGGAAGTATTTCTGGGCAAGGACATCAGCAGCGACCTGGCTCCAAGACTCAGGAACCTCGATGCTCTCGAGCTTGAAGACAACAGAACCATCCGGATTGCGGATCTCGCTTGTGGCGAGCCGGAAGGCGAGGGCAGCGTAGGGCGACTGCCCTGCTGCGGTGAAACGGCGCTCGAAATGCATCGTGGGCTAATCCTTACTTCGGAGATCTCAATCTCCGGGCCGCGGGAGCGGCTCATTGATGAGTAGTCTCAGGGTCTTTCGCTTCCCCTTGGAGGGCATACCCGAAGCGACCCAGAGAGCGCTCTGGAACACCGCAAGTATGATTTGCGAAATAAATTGTACTTTAAATGCGCGATAATTCCAAAGACGTTCAAGCACTGGCGAGGAGCAGAGCGAAAATGTCCTTAATTTTCGGAACCTTGGATATCAGGTGAGAAGCCGGCGGCGCTCGATGTGCCTGCACCGGATGGCGAATTTAATCGCCTTCGAGGCGCCGCCGACGTGGCATATCGCTTCGGCAGCGGCAAGGAAGTCGTCCCTGTAAGTCCGGCGCGTATAGATGGCTGAGTGCGCCTCTGACTGGCTAAATCCAGCGAGGCTCATGGCCTGCTGCAGGCGCGGAAGTGGACGACTGATCATGGGAGGTCTCCGGATCCAGATTTTGGGGATTGGTTCTGGTCAATGGATCTCGAGATCACCTGATCTAAGTAGGTCTTGGTCTAGCCTTTGTGGGGTGGGACGAGGGATGCCTTCGTTTATGAAAGCACCGCTGCATCGATTTGGGCCTGAGCGTAGGAGCGATAGGCCTCTTCGGTCGGCCCCTTGAGGGTCCTGCGAGCGGTCTCAATTTCGTTTCGAACCTGCCTCAGGCTGGCGAGGCTGCTTCGCAGTTGGCCCTCAAGACGGCGCTTCTCGTCTAGGATTTCGCGATCTACCCGGGCCACGTCAGCGGGATCGATAGGCAGGGTAGGGACGTAGATGAAATCGCGTTCAATGGACGTCCGCCAGGAGAGTAAGCTTTCGAGCAGGCGGCTGCTGAGGTCCGGAACGGCGTTGAAACGCTTGATGTCGATATCGGCAGCGGTTTCGATTCCATACGAGGCGAGGAATGCCTGCCGTTCGCTGGTGAGAGCTTCTATCCTGGCCTCAGAGATCCGGTACCCATCGAGGTAGCGATTCCTCTGTAGCGCCCAATGGCTTTCTTTGAGCTCCGCGTGGCGGCGGTCCCGGAGGGCCGGCAGTTGGTCCCAGGCGTCGCGAAGCTCTTGAAGCAGTGTCTTTTGACGAGAAAATTCCTCTGAACTCGCCCTAAGTGCCCACTCGGCTTCGGCAGCTTCCCATTTGAGCCTTGCGCGCTCCAGGCGCCGCTTGATGGCAGCTTCGTCGTCCTCGGTATCGAACAAGCTGTGAGTCACAAAGAATGCGAGGATTCCGGCACCGATAAACCACATCGGGTGGATCGCCTCGATCTTGGTGAAGATCCCTAAAGTGATCAGGCTCAAGCCCATGACCGCAGCGGCAACATGGGCAAGGTTCCCTTTACGGCGGACCGCTAGAGCCGCTTCCGAAGGGGTTGAATCGAGGTCAAGGACGTTGGGCGCCTCGCCTGGTGGGTCAAGGGTTTCGGCTTCCCGCCAGAGGCTTTCGAAGTCTGTACGCTCCCCAGAGTGGACTTGCTCGGCCGAGAAAACCGGCCCCGTCGCTTTGTCGGAAGAAAGCCGGCACCATGGACAGGAGGTTCCTGCGTGATGCCAATGCGCAGTATTGGCGTGGCAAGGCTTGAGATTTTGCTCAAGCCGTCCGAGGGCAGCCATCCATTCGCGGGCTGACGGGCGTCCGCCTTTGACTGCGGGTTTTCCGAACGCCCGGTCGAACAAGGCGGCAAGCTCCGGGCCCACAATTGAGAGGGAAGGGGTCTTCGGCGGTTGCTCCATCATGTGGATGCTACGACTGGAGCCATATGGAAAGCGGAACTCGGCGATTGCTCTCGAGATCGGCATGTCACCACCGCCCAAGTATCGTCCTGCGAAGGGATGCCGGCCGGCAAAGAGCAACTGGAAGATTAGAACAGCCAAAGCGAAATTGTCATGGTTAACGCTGCGAATGAGCCCGCCGAATGGTTTGTCTTGGAGCTCGGGGGCAAGTAGCGTCACCTGCGCGGCTTCTCCGATCACAGAGTCGATCATGTCGATCTGGAAGGTGTCGCAACTTGTGAGGACGACCGACGCGTCCTGCCCGACCAGAATGTTGGCAGGATTCACATTCCCAACGATGCATCCGGCTTTGATCACAGTATTGAATGCCCGAGCGAGGTTGATCGAAACCCGGACGAGGAACCTCCAATCAGCATTGGGGAACCGTGCGAGCTGACCCTTGGGGCTGGAGAGCGTCGAGACAGGAAACCGCCCTCGAACCAACGGCATAAGGAAACCGATCGGTTCGTCACTACCCCTTGGATAGAGGAGGCTTGTTGGCCAAGCCGTGACCTTCCTTAGCTCGCTGTTGTTAAGATGGAGCATCGCTCTAAGTCGAGCGGTGATGTGTGGACTGGGGCCGCCTCGGAGCACTTTGGCGGCAAGCTGTCCGTCGGCCGGGACACGATAGATGGCCCCATCGCCGGTATCGGCGAGCACTTCTCCAAGCGGGAATGGAACTCCAGCCTCGTCGGTGACCTGGGGTGCATTGAGGTTAATAGCGATGCCTTCGCCCAGAGGGGGCCGCCGGTCCAACTGAAGGGCAGGGCTTAGATGCATCGCGCAAGATCCTCGTATGACGCGGCCGAATGGCGCTCCGATGAACGCAAAAGGCACGATAGAGGATCAACATCTTAATTGGAATTTACGATTTAAAACAGCGTAAACGCCTGTTCATTGACGCTTGAGCAGCGGCCAATTTCGAGGTCCGAATTTATCGGGCGAGGCTGGGCTGGATAGCCCGGCCGTTATGTGAGGAGAGCCACTTCGGAGCGTGCCTTCTGGTACCGATCGAATTCCAGGTTCAGGATATCGGCCCCACGGGAGCGGATTTTCTGGATCCGCTCAAGCGTTTTTTCTAGGTCCGCGATCCCAAGCCTGAGCTGGAGTTCAAGATCTCTTGCTTGGGCCGCAATCTCTGCTTTGACGCCATCGACCTGCGCTGGAAGGAGGGGCTCGGTAGGATCGAATTCGAACCCGCTCTGCAGCGTTCTGCGCCAATCAACCAAGGATTTGCCGATTGTGGGGCCGATCCCCTGGATGCGCGACAGATTTTCGACGGTTGTTACGTCGGCTGCAGTCTTGATATTCGCATCGCGGAGGGCCTTCAGACGCCCGTCACCCACAGCAAAGATGTCGGCCTCGTGGATCGGGAATCCGGATAGAAACTGCTGACGCTGGGCGTCCCATTGGAGGTCTTTGAGGGCCTCCATCTTCTCTGCCTCCAGATCGGGAAGACTGTTCCATTCATTCAGGAGGTCCAGCAGCTGGAGCTTTTCCGTGTCGAAGGAGCGGGGCCCAGCGCACTGCTCCCATTCGGCCTCGACGCTCTTCCATTCGGCCTCTGCGGAGTGAAGCCGCTTCTGGTAGACGCTTGTATCGGTCGGGATTGTCAGGACGCAACAGAGGCAGAGGAGGCCGACCGCTCCAACAGCCCAGAGAGAGACGGGATCCCCTCCGGCGAGACTAAGGATCGGCAGGAGGATGAAAGCCGTCCATGTGAGGGCCAACGTGATCTGGCGAGTATCGAGAAGGCGCCGATAAAAGCGGGCTTGGTCAGACGGAAGCACCGAGGAGGACTGCGGCTTGGGCGCTAGCCCGGGGTGGGGGATTGCCTCGACCCGTTGCCAGAGAAGTTCGAATTCGGCTGTCATAGTTTCTCGGAGATGTGGCTGGCGTGGCGATCCGGACGGTCCTCAGTGCTGCTCTAATGAAGGAATGCCTGTAGCGGGGCTGCCCCCTGAACTTCGGCCGCTCCTGCAATCAGCATCACTTCTGCTGAAACGAGAGTGCGGAAGCTGACGAGGTCCTCGTAGAGGGCTCCCGCTTGAAGGAATGCCCGCTCCCAGGCTACATCGTTGTTTCCCGCATTTCTGAGACGAGAGAACGTGAAACTGATCTCGTCACGCAGTTCTTCAGCCTTAGTTTCTAAGAAGTGGGTCTCAGCACCCATATCTTCAGCAGCCTCGATCTGATCGTCGATTTCGTCGAGGATTGCGATTTGAAGGCCCCAGAGCTGCTCGATCTCACTCGTTAAGACCTCTGAAGCTTGTGGAGCCGAATTGAGTAGGACAATCGGCTTGTCTTCCGAAGGGGCATTCATTGTTCTATCCAGTCTCGAAATCAGAGAGTATTGAGGCTGCAGGATGTTCAGGCGATCGCTTTGCGGGCTACTGATGCAAAGAGACGCCGCATGTCATTTATCGGCTTCAGCGCACTCTTTATCATCTTGGTCGGATACTCTCGAACATCGGCTTCGAGAGCGTCCATCAACTGGGTGTATAACTGGTTGATCGCACTAGCCGTATCCCTGGCTGCACCGATGTCCGGCTTGGGATTATCCGAAGCGAGCGCGTCTTGCTGCAGCAGCAGAAACTCTCGGTGGAGCCGCGTGAGCTTCGATTTTCTGAAAGGACGTTTGATCTTCAACTCCTTCAAAAAATCGAAAACGTCTTCAGCCAAATCGAGCATTTCCGAAACGGTGACTTTGAGGCGCTCAACTTTCTTCCGGGTGGGAGCGCGAGTTTTAGGGGAGGGATTCAAAGCTAGTCTCCTGGCAGGATCGCGCAACGTTATAATTTCGCATAAGATAGGTTATGGAACCTGGGGCTGAATCGTGCAGCTGTTTCCACCTTGCATTGCACATCGTGGACGGCATCTTCTGCTCCCTATAGATCGATCTTGACCAATGAGGCTTTGGACATGACGCGGTAGACGCCGTCAGACATCTTCTCGGGATCGGCTCGCCATTCGTCGATCGGAATACGACAGAGTTGCCAGCCGGCGTTCTTGATGCGGGCGATGTCCGAAGCCTCTTGCAGAGGCGAATAGAGTCCCGTGATGTAGAAGCTTATGACGTATCTCTGCGGGTCGTCTTTCTCAAAACCGGCCAAAAAGCGCGGGAATTTGTGAACGAAGTACCGTTCAAACTTGAGCCGCCTCTGCATCAGACGGAAGGCTAACTCGAGATCATCAGCCGGGCCAGATTCGTCCAGTGGGACGAGGCTTGGCCTGACCTCAGAACAGTTCTGAAATTCCCTCCAATACTTCCTGAACGCCTCTGCGCCATCACTGCTGGCGCCAGCAAGCATCTCCATTTCGAAGGAATGGTAAACGAGTGTCTTCCATTTCGACCGGGTCGCAAGCACATTGACTCGATTCGCGGCTCCAGGCTGTGAAAGAACACCAAGATTCGCGATAAAACGCTGCTTGCTGTCTCGGCCATAAGTTGTCGAAACAAGGATAATATCGCGCTCATCGCCTTGGACATTCTCAAGAGCTTTAACGAAGTGTCTCTCGTGCCCGTTTGTTCCGGCAAGGTCGAGATCGGATAGCCCTTGTCGTTCCAGCGCTTCGGGAAGCAGGGTAAGGATTAGATCGCGCTGATTTTCATTTAGCGTAATGATGCCTACAGAGCGGGGCGTACCTCCCAAGGGATTTTTCCTCCGGGAGTTGTTCTCTTTCGCGATCTGCAATGCATCCGAGATCAGGGCACCAGCTTCAACGATGTTATCCCCCGCTCCGCCTCGATCGTAGACTGCATCGGGAACGAACTTGAAGACTGTTCCGAGAGATCCGTTGCGCAGCGGGGACGGAATGATGTCGAGCTGGCCGCCATAGTAATTCTTGTTCGAAAAGAGGATGAGGCTTTCATGCTTGGAGCGGTAATGTTGCTTGAGAAGCCTTGAGTGCAGGTTTGATGCGACGGCGTGATCTAGGAGACTGCGGATCATCGTCGGCGAAACCTGGGACTGCCCGACGCGTGCGAATAGGTTACTAGGCGCCATTTGCTGCGAGTCACCAATCACGATGACCTGGTCTGCTAATGCAGCAACGACAGCGGAATGGGCTAGCCTCATCTGGGATGCCTCGTCGACGATAAGGGTGTCGAATGAGACTCCCGGAGGGATTTTGATGGCTGCTACTGCCGGGGTTGCTACAGCGAACCGGGCCTCCGGCCCCAATGAGGCTCCTCCCTCAGTTAGAAGGACTGGTCCCGGAATGCTGTGAGTCGTTTTTGGCCAGCGATCGGCAATCACTTCGAGTGCGGCGGTCTTCTCGGCTGAGACCAGGACACGCTTCCCGTCATTGAGGAGATTGGCAACAACGTTGACGATGGTCTGCGATTTACCCGTTCCAGGAGGCCCTTGTAGAACAAAAGACTCCCCTGCCCTGGCGGCAGTGATTGCCTCGTCTTGGCTGAGGTCTGCATCGACGAGATGGAGGTTTGGAGTTTCAGGATGGACTGCCGGAGCCGGCGAACCCAGTCCTGCGAGGATTCGAAGGGCACCAACTCCTGATAGATGCGGCCGAGCGGAGATATCCACCGAACGGTGCATGGCAGCACTTTTACCCGCATACAGGTTGAGATTGACTCGAGCCCTATAGCCGAGGATCGCGATGCCACCGGCTTTCAGTGGTTCAACTGCATGGGCCTTCACTGCCAGTGCGCGAGAGGGCGGTTTCGTCGGATCAATTCCGACGGTGCAGCCAAACGAAGCTGCGAAGAGCGGAAATGTCTCGTTCGGCTCCAATGCTCCGGCCTGAGCAATCGTGAGATCCCTTGAGACCGTCACCGGCATGGTAAACAGAGGAGCCATTCGGATCTCACCGTCGGCATCCTTCCATTCGATTGCGCCTACAGCGAGCCGACGGGTCTCGATGCCCTGTTCGCTGGCGACAATCTCCGCGTCAGCGATCAATGATATGATCGAGCGGCGGAGGTCCGCTGCCGAGCGCTGGGACTCTCGCGCCAGCGGCAGAAGATCAGATCCGATCTGCCAGCCAGCCTCTTGCTGTGCGAAGAGTGCAACCAAAGTGTCAGGATCGACGGCGAGGTCGATTGAGCGCCCACGGGAGCTTGCTGCCGGGAGCGATATCATCTTGTTCCGCAGCCCCAGATCGGTCAGGGCCCGGTATGCATCGGTGATGAACGTCACCACCGGATCCGGGGAAGAGACGATTTCTGCCTGCTGCATCAACGGGGAGTGTCCTGGCATTTTGTTTCTGAAATCAGAATTGATTTGCGTAATTTCCACCTTTTATAGCAGACCCTCGGGCGGTTGGCACCGGCCCATTCTTATTTGGTGACCGCTGAGTTGAGGCGTGAAGAAATCGTGGATGATCCCGATTTGTTCACGCTATTCACAGGGGCCAGTGCCTGCTCTAAGGGATCCTATTCCTCGCTGCCAACGTTCGCCTTATGTTCCGCGAAGCTGGAGTGAATCGGCCGCTTGGTGCCGATCCTCCTGTCGGGATTGCTTTGTCTGAAGGTTGGCGCAGGGGGGTTGAATGAGGCGGATGGTGTCCGTGTATCTACCGACCTGGTCAACGGATCGGGTCCGGCGGCATGGCGGCCCTCCCCCTGATGAACCTCTGGTCACCGCTGTGTCCATCGGATCGGCCCGAAGGATCGGGTGCGCCTGTTCCAAGGCATTGGAGCTGGGTCTTGGTCCGGGGCTGCCAATCGCACAAGCACAAGCCCGTGTGCCGAACCTCCACGTCGTTGAGGCGAAACCGGATGAAGATCGGGCGGCTTTGGAGCGATTGGCGCGGTGGGCCATCGCCTACTCGCCCGTTGTCGCTCTCGATCCGCCGGACGGAATTTGGATCGACATTGCGGGAGTGGCGCATCTCTTCGGCAGCGAGGAGAATCTGCTTGAGCACCTGTTAGGGCGGCTTTCCAGCCAAGGGATCAATGCGAAGGCTGCGATTGCCGATGCTCCGGGTACCGCATGGGCGATCGCTCGCTTCCGTGGAGGGGGCATCATCCCAGTCGGCCGGAGCGTCGAGGCAGTGGCAACCCTTCCGGTCGCTGCTCTTAGAATCCCATCCCAGACATTAGCGACGATGCAGAAGCTTGGTGTCGAGCGTGTCGGGCAGCTTGCGGCCATGCCTCGGGCGCCGATGGTCCGGCGCTTTGGGAAAGATGTGGCGCTTAGGCTCGACCAGGCGCTGGGCCATGCCTTTGAGCCAATCAATCCGTTGATCCCGGAGGAGACGGCTTTGGCGAGCCGTGCGTTTGCCGAGCCCATTGGCCGGCTGGAGCATCTTCAGCAGGTGGTCAGGCATTTGGCTGAGGACTTGTGCGGCCAGCTTGTCAAACGTGGTCAGGGTGTACGCCGACTGGATCTAATCCTGCGTCGCGTGGACCAAAAGGGCGCTTCCCTGAGGGTCGGCACTGCCAAAGCGACCCAGGATTCGCCTGCGGCCGAGAGCGGGCCGCGAGAGACAAGGTCTCTTTGGAACCGGCGGGCTTACCTGAGGCCCTTAAGGGGTCGAAGGCCCCTTCGGCACGGTCGCTCGGGCCGTGGCGGAGAGGTCATCACCGTTGTTTTGGGGTTTGGTCCATCTTTGGACCGATAGACAATCCCAGCTCAGGGGGTAGCCTATCTGCATCAAATTTTGGGGGTGCAGAATGCCGAAATTTCTAAAGGACGGAGAAATCCTGAAGGCCGTTAAGGGGATTATTGACGGCGGTAATAACTGTCGGCTTGCGGTTGCCTATTGGGGTTGGGGTGCAGCGGAGAAAATCGGAATCGGTAAAGCAAAAAGCCCGAGGGTCGATATCATCTGCGATCCATGGAGTGGAGCCTGCAACAAGGAACAGCTTCTAGCCCTGGCCAGGAATCCTAAGGTGAGATTGCGGCATCTGCGGGATCTCCACGCAAAGGTCTATTTGACCTCCAAAGGGGCTGTGATTGGCTCCGCAAACGCATCGACGAAAGGTCTTGGCAAATCCGATGGGCAAATCATCAATCATGAGGCGGCGATCAAATTCGGAGCCAATGAAGACCGAAAGGATCAAAATGACTGGTTTGAGAGCAAGTGGAAGCTGGCCCGACGCCTCACCGAGAAGCAAATTGTAAAACTCCCCGTCCTTCCAAAGCCACCTGTGGCAAGCATCAATCAACCGCAGCGGACGGTTATGGAAGTAATGGGAACGGATCGGGGTTGGTTTCGTCAAAACCGCGTTCGGCTAATGGCGTACGATCCAGATGGAGCCAGTGATGCAGCAGTAGCCCTATACAAGAAGACCGCGGATGAAGTTTATGACCCAGCCACACGAAAGGAATACGAAGATAACTACTACTATCCAATTTTCGAAGCCGTACCGGGCTGGAAGATCGATCCTTCTGATATTGTGATTTGTTTCGCGTGCGATGGAAAAACTAAGAAAGTTGAGTTCGACGGAATCTGGACTCTGAAGGACGAAGATCCGCGTGTAGAGGGAACGACAAAGATCTTGTTCTTGGATGGTCACACAACTGTGGAGGATCTAAAGTTTCCAGGATCGGAGATCGCCGCGCTAAGAGCAAAGGTGAAACGCTACCTGAAAGCAAATAACTACCAAGAGGATCGCTATGGCGACCTCATTGACATGAACCTAGCAGATTTTTGGGAAATTCCGCTCCTCGATGATCCCTGGCTCAGGAAGCTGGATCCAATGGCGAAGAAGAGGATCCTTAAGTTCGCAGCCAGGCAAACGCCGAAGGTCGAGAGCATCTTCGTAGGCAAGATCGGGGAAGGTCAGCAGCCAAACTTCCGGCTTCACTTCAAATCTGAAGCGCCAAAGGATTACAACGGCAAAACTTTCAAATCGGGGAAGTTTGACGAGCTAAAGGGTGGGATTAAGAACCCCAAGAATCTCGTTGAACTCCGACTGTCTTGAATGGGAGAGACGCTTGAGCCGTATCCTAACTTTGGCGGCGTTAACCTTAGTCGCCGTGGTGCCAGAAGCTTTCGCCGAAACGTCCTGGCAGCGAGATACCCGACGATTATGTACTTCGACACAGCAACAGGCCTGCTGGATCAAGGCGGGTGCGGCGCTTTGCGATAAGGATCAGATGCGTTGCGACAAACTACCGGATCATGCCCCGGCTCGTATCGTCGGCCATAGCGGTGCGCGCTGGAATGTCCAGACAGCCTATGGAAATGGTTGGGTGTCAGAACGTATGATCATGATGGACTGCCGCTTCATGTCGCCGCCGCATCGGTGCGCAGGAGGCGTCCAGTAGCAGGCAACGATTGGCGGCGCGACCACCCTCCTCTGTGCGCCGCCAATCGAAACAGTTCGCTTTTGCGACTATGCGGCTGCGTCGCCCTCTGCCGATTTGCCGGGCCGAGGAGCGCTGGCCAAGCTCTGCTCAATGAGCTTGCGGGCTTCAGTCTCCGTGATTTGGTTTACTGCTGCGACTTCCTTCACCATAAGGTCGAGAGCACCTTCGAAGATCTGCCGCTCGCTATAGGAGGCTTCCTCCTGCTGCGGCCCACGGTTCAGATCTCGCAGAACCTCGGCAACAGCAATCAGCTGGCCGGTTCCGATTCGCTCCTGAAAATCAGCCGCACGGCGGTTCCACATGCCGCGCTTGGCGCGGGCCTTTCCACTCAGGATCTCGAGGGCCTGTTCGACGACGGCCGGTTCGGACAGCTTTCTCAATCCACTGCTCTTCGCCTTTGCGAGAGGAATACGAACCGTGACTTTTCCGGAGTCCAGTGAAAGCACGAGGAGTTCAAGTTTGAATCCGGCAACCTCTTGCTCTTCGAGCCCTGTGACCAGACCGAGACCATGGCCAGGATATACGACCGATTCACCAGTCCTGAAGGTCAGAGCGTTATTCTTCGTCGTCATTTAGAAAGCATCTCCTTGAGCCACAGACCGTGTTCGGCTGAACTGATCTGTGTCGCAGACGTCGAATTCACTACGCTCATGTGGCAAGCGTAGATGGTTTGAACTCAATATCTTTTGTGCGGTTCCCGCATATCGGATTCCCAGCGCGGCTGTGCAAGTGGGATGTTCAACGATGGTTTACGCTAGCTACGCTGCGTCGGCTGTGGCGTAGGCTCATCTCTAAATGCCGCTGCATAAAGCAGTTCGAGAACGATAACTCAGTTTGGTAAACGAGCTGTTTACGAAAGCGGCAATGGCTTCAAGCCAGAATCGGGTGGCTTGAGTCCTGCCCGCTGGCGAGCTCGCCGGCGGAGTTCCTGACAGCCTGCATCGAGACTGGCTCCTGGCGGTTTGATATGTTTGTAGTCGTCCCAGAAGGCCTTTCTGCCCTTGGGAGATCGATCAATCCCTGCCAGGATCTCAAGCTGACCGATGGAACTCACTGCTCTTAAAACTGACTCGATGGGATGCTCAGGGGAGCGAGCTTTCTTGCGTGCGCGCGGCATGGATTGTCCTATTCGGAAGTGATCTTTAGGCGATTGGCGGCGCAACCCTTCCCTCCTGGCGCCGCCAATCGAAGCTGTCAGGCAGCCAAAGCCATGTTTGGGTGGGAAGCCGCTTCGCCGTCTTCACCGTCAAAGGCGAAGGCGAGCACGCTTTCATCATGAAGCTGCTGCCAGTCGATCTCGCCTGTTTCGAGGAGCTCCCGCATCTGCTCACGGGCACGATGAAGTCTTGCCTCGAAGGGGCTTAGGGGGGCAGGCATTCTCAGATCGAGGAGCGCTGGGGGATGGCGGTTCTCGCCGGCCGGAGCCTGAAGGGCCTCGACCTGCTTCAGATACCAATCGCTCATGATCTGGGCGAGGAAGCGGTTGGTCTTGCTGATCCCGGCTTCCCGGGCCTCAACCCGGGCCTTGGTACCGTAGGCTTGGGAGTCGACAGTCGCCACGCGGGGATGCTGACGCAGTTCGGCCGCCCCTACCCCCTTGAGGCCGAACAGGTGGAGCCGGATGGGAGTCCCGCGCAATTCGCGATCCAGAGTCTCAATGACCTGCAGGATGCCTTGGGGGCCGTGGAGGTGCCGCCGGCACATGGATCCGACCCCGACGATCGGAAATCCGGACAGGTCCGGCATGCGCTCCAGGCAGCGGACATAGTCTTCCGGCATCCAGCCCTGCAGGACGGGCATCAGGCGGTCAAGGGCTCCTCGCTCTCTGGCGCCGCGGATACAGGCCCGGTTGAGATCGACGGTACCGGAAATCCGGTCCAGGACCAGGTCACGGTTTCGAGCGATCTCCGGCTCAACGCAGAGGTCCATCGAGGCAAACCAGCGCCAGGGGTAGGCTGCGCCGAGGTCGAGGTATTGATCCACGGTCCAGGCGAAACCCCGGTACCGGCTGGCAGCGACGAATCCGGCGCTATCCAGATAGGCCTCTAGGCCGTCGAGGTGATGAAGATTGCGGGTGTTGAAGCCGTGCCAGACAGGAATATCGCTGGCGTCCTTCTTCCAAGTGGACAAGGCATTGGCACTGATCAGGACCGGGGCATTCAAAGCCCGGGCAGCATCGATCAGCGGCCCTCTCATGACATGAGGGAGCCCGAGGAGAAACTTGAGCATGGGTTCTTTGTCCGGAATGGCGGGATTGTCGGCCTGCGACGGGCAAAGAAAAAGGGACCGGCGAAGCTCACCGATCCCTTTGAAATATCAAAAACTTAGAGAAACAGCTTAAGCTACCATCTCAATGGTGCTCATGTCGCTGTTTCCGGTAGTGCCGATGGTTGAGCCATGCGGCACCCCATGCCATTCCCAGAACGAGAGCTGGGGTGATGACGAAGGCCAGTAACGCAGTTCCATTCATGGCTCTAAATCCCTAAGGACACTTCTCGCTGCAAAATGTATCCCGGCTGACGTACCAAGGAAACCCAGAACGGCCAGGCCAAGTTGCCATGCTGCTATATTTTGCCCAAATCCATTGATCTGGAATATGATGCCGACGATTGGGGATGCAACCCCTAGCGTTAGAACTGCCGACGACGCTCGGTCGATGTTGTTGGCGAGAAGTTTGATCCGCTCGTTTCGGATGTGCTTCATCTCAAGCCGCCTCCCTCCTGGATCTGAATCCGAACCTGATTGAACTTTCTGGGGTTTGTCGTCCCTTTCGCTCATCGGGAGGGCTCTCGAATCCTTAGGCGACTTTGGTGTCACTGCGGGCAGAGATGGCTTCCAAGGCAGTCTCGGCTCCTTGCTGCAGGCGGAACTCGGTCAGTTGCTGGCGAAGGCTCAGGTACAGGGGCCGGAAGGCAGGGCCCTTCTCTTCGACAAGGTCGGCCAGGATATTCACGGCCTTGAGGAGTTTCTCCTCGGTGATCGGTCCCCGGTCGTGATTCAGCCAAGCCGTCATGGTGCGTACTCCTTACAAACGAGGAGGCACACTGCCGCGATCATCTTGATACAAGGTTAAGCTTGCCCGAAGCTTGCAGGAATGAGCTTCCGTTATCGTCCGCGGATGCTGGCGCAATTGCCCCCACACCCTCGCGCAATTCTGGCTTGGTACTCATGGGGCAGGAAAAGGGGGCTTTCCATGTGTCAGCGACAGATCGACCGGCGATCAACACCGCCGAAGCCATGCAACGACAACCAACCGCGGACCATCACTCGCTTGATGCCAAGGCGGCCGATTGCCTACCGGACTGGCATTATGGCGGCGGTGTTTGAACGGACCGAGCGTGTCAGGCTGGATGTTCTTGCGGTTGGGGTGGTGACGATCCAAGGCCAGCGCTCAAGGGCGTAAAAAAGAAAGCACCCGTCTCAGCGGATGCTCCAAAGGTCCGGCCGTAGGGGCAACTAGACCGGTTAGGATCTTATAATCAGGTCCGCTGAGCGCCGTCTGTCGGAAAAACGACAATTCTCAGAAAAACTTATGCGGAGAAGCTGAACCTGGCCATAAAGTACTCAGGTGGAGAGATTTACATCCGGCAAGGTTCACATCGGCGGCTCATAAAAATGCCACGGTTGAACGGCCAAGTTCGCTTGTGTGGTTCCAGCCTCCTTGAGCCGCATAGACCCTGGCGGGGGTCAACCGATTTCCTCGGCCGGGGCTCCAACCGCCCTCAGCCGGAGGTCTGTCACGACCCCTCGGTGAGGGCGTTTTGCTGTCTGCCCAGCGATAAGGCTTCGTTAACCATACTCGCGCGACGATGCATTGCCTGATCGATACTTGGGGGAACTGGCATGAATGTCGTGGTTTTTGCTTCCCGCAAGGGAGGTTCCGGAAAGAGCACCCTTGCCGCGCATCTGGGGAGCTATATGGCCGAGAATGCTCGGCCGACGCTCCTGATTGACGCCGACCCTCAGGGGTCTCTGGCCCTTTGGCACCGGGTCCGGGGCGCGCGGGATCTTCCGCTCCACATTGGCACCAAGCACCTCGCGGCCACCCTGGCGAAGGCGCGGCGAGCTGGGGCTGAATGGGTCTTGATCGACACGCCACCCAATGCCGAAGCTACCGTGGCCGAGGCGATCTGGCACGCCGATCTTGTCGTGATCCCAATGCGTCCGGGGTTGTTCGATGTCGACGCCGTTCAGGCCACGATCAAAACGTGCCGTGACCTCAAGAAGCCTTATGCAGTAGTGATCAACGCCGCCCCGGCCAAGAATGGCTCGGAGGACCCGATTGTTGCGGACGCCCGAGGGGCGATGCAGGCGCTCGACGTTCCGACATGGGGTGGTCAGATTACCCATCGACCGGAACTGTCGCTCTCCCTGGCCCACGGGGCTGGTGTGAACGAGTCCCACTCCGGATCGGCAGGATCGGAGGAGATCGGCAGCCTCTGGCGAGCGCTCACAAGGAGCTTTGACGCGATGAAGGCGATGTCGGGCATCCAGGCTCAATCTGCTTAGCGGGCTGATAGGATCTGCCGAAACGCCCAGTTACAGGGTCTCTTTGTAAGGGAAGTTTTCGGACGCACCGATGAGTTTTTACTAGGTGCGTCCATCCAAAACCTAACCGAAGACCTCGTGGTAGGTGATCGCCGCGAAGATAAGCGGGACGATGACCGCGAAGATCCATAGCGCCAGCGACACGATGATCGTCACCACGACATCGAACACGGCATAGCCGTAGCCGCGGAAGGTGCCGGCCGCCCGTTGCGCCTTGAACTCCTGGATCCGACCGATCGGCGCGAGGACTGGGCTGACGGCGACATAGCTCCACCGCTGGAAAAGGGTCTTGAGGCCTGCGGCGACCGCGCTTGGTATGGCGCGGTAATGCTTCCGTAGTCCGCTCCAGGCGTAGAGGACCAGGAAGGTTGGCATGAGGACGTACCAGATCTGGCCAGCCACTTCGGTGTATTCGCGGATATCCGCCCAACCCCATTTGTGGAGCATCATGCCGAGGACCCATGCCATGCCGAACGGCAGGCCGACGCCAAGGATCGCGCCGGCGAGCCATGGTCCGCCCTGGGCCTTCTCCTTCCGAATATCAGAGATGTATTCCGCCGGGACGTCGTAGAAGAAGGCCTTTCCGAACACCCAGGCGAGCCACCCCACCACGAGCAAGGCTCCGATTGCGAGCACGGCCCAGAACCCGCCTTGGAGCGAACTGACGACGGCATCGCGACCGAACAGGAGGACGAGGAAGATGGCGCCGAGGAGAATCTTGATGATGTTGGCGTCTCTGGATGACATCTCGGCCTCTCAGTCCGCCAGCCACTTGGCGTAGGCGCGCATGTCGATCATCGGCACGGTCGCACTCGCCTGGAGCTGGGCGATCAGCTCGAACAGGAACGCCGTCGCCGGCTTGCCTTCGGGGGTGAAGGCGTAGGTCTCATCCTCGCAGCGGCTGAAGTGGCCGTGCGCTGCTACGCATCCGAGATCCAGGCTGCCGTCCGGGTCGCCGGAGGCGAGCGCCTGCTGCAGCGGCTGTCCGAAAGGCGTCTTCCAGGAGCTCTCGAAAGTCAGCAGCCCACCGAGGATGCGGTGGAGCGGCTTTGGTTTCGCGATGCCGCTTACGTTAGGGACAGGGAGGCTAGTCCGGTACAGACGGCGGACGCTAGCGATCTTGTCCTGGGCGTAGCGAACGTTTTCCACGTCGATCGCCTGCTTGGCCTCGAACACGGCGTAGACGCTCTCGGCAGGAATGATCTTCTGGCCTTCGATCGTGAAGATGAAGGGACTGTACTGTCGGTCAAACACGACGACGTCGATCTGCTGGCTGAACTTGCCGTTGCTGTCGACGACGGTCGCCCGGGCGACGCTGTAACGCTTGGGCAGGTAGTTGCCCAGAAGTTGGAGCCAGACGTTCTCCGTTGCATCTCCCTTTAGGACGGGGTGTCCGAGGAGCGCCCGTGAGTGTTCGAGCTTCTGGTGAATCTCGGTGTGGAGACCGGCGAGGAGGTTGGCGAGGTTCCACTCGGTCATTTCACTACCCGATCCCAAGATGCGGCTGACAGGGCGTTCTTGGCGGCGCTGGCGATCATGGCCTTCTGCATCGCGGTCAACTCGTCGGAAAGGATGTTGTTGGTGTTGGCAGGATCGACGACCCGGGCGAGTGGGAAACGGTCACGCAAGTACGTCAGGCAGGTCACGACATTGCCGCTAAGGCCGATGCTGTAGGTGTTCCTGAGGGCCTCAATGACGCTGAGCTCGAGGTAGAAGGACGGGAAATCCAACCCCTTCTGGTTTCGCCAGAGCTTGAGGATCCGGATCTCGTCCCGTCGGCCGCAGTTGGCCACGATGTCAATGTGGCGGGCCACGTTTGTCTTCGTCCAGGTGTCGGCCTTGCTCCGGTAGAGGCTATGGTCCTGGCTGTAGCCGTCCTGACGCTTTGCCGGGACAACGTCGACGTCGAACCCATTGACCTTGATGCCAAGCGACACATTCTGGCGGCGGGGCGTGAAGCCATTGCCCTTCAGATGGTCGTGGAGCTTGTCATAGACCTCTTTAAGGGTTTCCCGGGTCTCGGACCGCAGAGAGACGAATATGTCGATGTCGGTCCCGCTACGGTTAGCCGTCCCCTTGGCGAACGACCCACTCGGCGTGATCGCCGCTAGTTCCTCTGCACAGAGGATTTGACAGACTGGGGTGGGCGTAGGATGGGCAAGCGTTCGGGGCTCACCAGCACTTCGATAGTGCGGGCGAGGCCCGGCTGTCGCCGGATCAATCCGGCGCGCTCCAGCGTGAGCACCATCTGGTGAACAGAGGGTGAGCTCACCTGGAAGTGGCGTTGCATGTCGACCTCGGCGGGCGGCCGACCATGAACCCGCATGTAGGCATCGATGAAGGCCAGGTACTGACCTTGCGTGTCAGTGAAGCTGGGTTGCGCAGACGACATCCGTAGACCTTCGATTCATCTGAGCCTCTTTCGAGGAAGAGGCACCGATGACCATACGCTACCGGGTTGATCTGAGCGAGACCGAGCGCTGTGAGCTCGAGGCGATGCTCAGGGGCGGCACGCACGCGGCACGCACGCTCAAGCGAGCTCAGATCCTCTTGGCCGCTGATGCCGGGGTTGGTGACGAGATGATCGCCACCACTGTCGCGGTCGGCGCCTCCACGGTGTACCGGACCAAGCGCCGCTTTGTAGAAGGCAACCTGGAACGGGCCCTGAGGGAGGAGCCGCGTCCCGGCGCCGCCCGCAAGCTCTCGGGCAAGGACGAAGCCCTTCTGGTGGCAACGGCCTGCTCAAGCCCACCGGAGGGCCGCGCCCGCTGGACCTTGGAGCTATTGAGCGACACGCTGGTTCAGCTGACCACGCACGACAGCCTCTCGCGTGAGACGGTGCGTCGCCGCCTGGCCGAGAACGCGCTCAAGCCCTGGCGGCAGAAGATGTGGTGTGTCCCAAAGGTCAATGGCGAGTACGTCGCGCGCATGGAAGACGTTCTTGATCTCTATGCTGAAACTCCTGATTCGAACCGTCCGGTGGTGTGCTTCGATGAAAGCCCAACCCAGCTCATTGGCGAGGTGCGCCAGCCCATCGCGGCTGAGCCCGGGCAGGTGAAGCGCTACGACTATGAGTACCGCCGCCACGGAACCGTGAACCTGTTCGTTCTTCTCGACGCACATCGGCCCTGGCGGAAGGTCACGGTGAGCGAACGGCGCACGGCGGTCGACTTTGCCGCCTGCATGCGCGACTTGGTGGATGTGGATTTCCCGCAGGCCGAGCGAATCCGGGTGGTGATGGATAATCTGTCGACCCACACGCCCGGGTCGCTCTACGAGGCCTTTCCGGCTCCGGAAGCGCATCGCATCCTGCGCCGTCTGGAGTTCCACTTTACCCCCAAGCATGCCAGCTGGTTGAACATGGCCGAGATCGAGATCGGAGTGCTGCGCCGCCAATGCCTGGACCGGCGGATCGACAACCGCAGGCGACTTGAGCGCGAGATTGCCGCCTGGGAGCGCCAGCGCAATGCCGCCGGTGCCGAGATCAAGTGGATGTTCACCACCGACACCGCCCGCACCAAAATGAGCCGCGCCTATCCCAATCCAGCCGCTTCCGAGCCGCCCGCCAGGCAATTCTGCAAGATAGGCACGAGTGTTGTTTTGCAGACGTTGAGAGGGGTGTAGAGGCCGACCGGGATCGTCTCGCGGATAAGGATGTTACGGAGATACTGATCTGGGGAAATCATTAGGGACTATGGCGGGAATGAGGCATCTCATGCTACCTGAGGCTGGGGCGCACGCAAGAGCGACATGTTGATTGTCCCCGCCAGACAAAGAAGAGGCCGCTTGCGGCGGCCTTCCAGTCCCGATCTCGTCGCCTCTCCTGGCACTGAAGTGCGATCCATCAGTCAGGTCATAGCTCGGTGTAGCCCTTCTGCCGCTGGGTTTCAGCCCAGCCTTCAAGCGCCCGAGCAGCTGCGGCCTCATCCGGATAAATATCGACCTTCTCCTGGCCCTTGGAGCCGACTGCTCCCCAGTTCCGCACCAGTCGGATCGTCCCGAGCAGGTCGCGTTCGATCATCAGGCTGAAGAAGCGTGCCCTGCCCTGCTCGGGGTCACGCCGATAGAGCACCAGGTGGCGCCGTACGGGCGAACGGGCGTCGGGCATCGGCTGGCAGCCCCTTACTTAGGGTTGCCCTTCTGGAGCGTCTTCTCCATCTCGCGCATCATTGCCTTCTCGATCTCGTCGAGATCGACCTTGATGGCCTGATCGCCGGTCTGTGCCTTGGCCTTGGTTACCGGGACTTGCCTGGCTTTTGGGCGGTTGGAGGCCATCCGGGTCTGGGCGGGGAAGCGGCCCTCCATGGTATCGATCAGGCTATTGAGCGCCGCATCGGACAAGGTGATCTCCGGAACCTCATCGAGCCCTTTCAGGGCGATGGAGTGATTGGTGTAGCGAGGATCTCCAGTCACCTCGGGACCAAACCATTCCAGAGGCTGGAAGGCCTGCGCCTCGGCCTCATTGTCAAATTCCACCGTGACGAGATGCAGGGCACGGGGACGGACAATTTGGTCGATCAGGGCGTGGCGTCCGCTGATCGGCAGGGCCGTTCGCGAATAGTCGACCTCACCGGCGCAGACATCGAGCAGCGCGTGGGCATGGCCCACCGGAACCTCGGTCCCCTCCTCGACATCGCCATCGGGTCCTGCGGACCTGAGGATGAGGAGCCCTCGGCTTTCCTCAAGGCGGACCCAGGAGGTTCGGTCCCGCTGCTCCGGGAAGAAGCCTTCAACCTGGCGCAAGCCACCCCTCTCCCGCTGGATGAGACGGGCGAAGGAGGGGGTGAGGAGAAAGCGGCGACGAATGGTCATGTAATCCAAGGAATGAAAGGAATTGAGGAGGGGTTCTTAGGTATACGGCGCAGGAGAGGCAGGGCAACCCAGAACCCGGCAATATGGTTTCTGCTCAGCCGCTGGCCTGGGACTTCTCCTTGTCCTGGATCTGGCGCTGGGTCAGATATTGCCGATTGTAGAGATACAACTCATCCGAGTCCTCGCCTCGCATGTCGGACCAGGCGCTGATGCTGGTGAGGGGAACGGTGTGATAATGGGATGACGCTCGGGAGCGAGGCTCGAACAGGACGATCTGGTTATCTGGGCTCTCCGCAAGGGCACCCGTGAGGGATTGGCCGGAGGTCAGATAGACGGTCACGACCCGGTCGAGCGGCAGCTCCATGAGGCCGGCGAGAGGATCCGCATCCTCGGCTACTACGATGGGAGTTGGGGCCGGGTTCTCGGCCTTTAGCTTGTCCTGAAGCTTCTCAACGAGATCCAGGCCCGTGCTGCCAATGTGGTTCACATCCTTCAGGCAAAGCACGTCCGAGTCTTCGGTGTCGGCGAGTGAGAGCTGCACGCAGTTCGCGAAAATGGCGAAGTAGGCATGGATCGCGTTGAGGAGGGTCTCAACCGTCTCAGGTTGATCTCCAGGCTTTTGGTCGGCTGTGTCCACGAGGCGAATTCCTTGATTGGGTATGGAAAGGTCAGGCCGCAATCTGCAGGCCTATCAATCTGCAGGCCTATCTTGTCGATCAGGTCGTTGGCCCGGGCGATGATCCGGGTCCGGATCTCCCGCTCCGCCTCGGCGTACTGGTCCGGGTGGTAGATCAGGGTCACAGCGCGACGCAGCTTCGTGAGTTGGTCCTTGGCTTTGATCGGCTGGGCCCGGATGAACGTCTCCGTCACCGACCAGAGCCGGTCTTCGTGAAGATCAACCGGTTTTGGTGCGGGCTCGGGTGCCACGGGGCGGGCCGTCTGCTCGGATGCCGGAATGGTGCAGGAGAGGTCCAGCGAGGACACATTGCCGACGGCGATGTCTTCCACCGGCACAGGGACGGTGAGCTTCTCCGATCCATAGTAGACGATCAGGGTCATCGACTTGGCGAAGTTGCGCTCTTTTCCGGCGAAGGCGCTGCCGTAGTAGAATTCCCCGTTCTGCCCTTTTGCCCGCAGCTTTCGGTAGATGCCGCCGTTGCTTGCCTGAAAGACGGCGTCGGTCAGCAGGATGTCGAGCCGGTCAAACCGGACCTCGGCGCCTGAATGAGGGTCCTCCCGATTGACGGTCAGAAAACCGAGATGGAAACGGCTGTTGTCGTTCTGGGCACGGCGCATTGTCATGGCGGGTCCACCATTCATCGGGAAGACTGGAAAGGAAGGAGGTCGGCTAGGGCGCGGGTGCCTGGGCGTCAGGCGAAGAGGACGTGGGCGTGCCCGTCCTCAATGGCCTCCAGCGCAAGATCGCGATCGTCCTCGACGAGGTCTGCGGCAACCGAGGGCTTCTCGAGGGTTTGCCATTGCGGTCCTTCCGCTTGGGCCTCGTACTGGTCGTGCCACCGCTCAACGGCAACCGGGATGGCGGGAACCTCGGAGACCCGATTGTCCCATCGGCCACCGTCACAGTCGATGCCGCCATACACGATGGCAACTTTGCCGCTTTCCTGCAGCTGCCCGATCCTCGTTTTGAGATCGGCCCGTCGGGCGAGGAAATCCACCTTGTTGCGGTTCAACTCGCGGCACAGACGGCGGATGAGGCTGCGGTTCTTGCGCGTGAGCTGCATCGGGATCTCCCTTCACCCTTTCGGGGATTTAACCAACTGTCGGGTTCACCCAATGCTCGACTTGAAACGTCGCAATGCGAATTCTTGTGCACGGTGGGGCACCAAAATAGCGAGATCTTTGCAAGGCGCAGCGCCTACCCCTTCCCTCCTTGGCGCTGCGCCTTTGGGACAGCAGGCAAGACCAAGAGCACCCAAGTTGAACTTGGGGCAGGATAAGAATCTTGGGCAATATAATTTATGAAGTGGTTCAGGCTGTATTCAGGCGTGCTGTGATGAACTGAACTCACATTGGGGTTCTACGTTAATTCCCCCATAACTGTTCTGGAGACATCACATGCGTAAGATCGCTACTCTTGCCGCAGTGGGCGTCCTGGCTCTTGGCGCTCTGTCCACCTCGGACGCTGAGGCCCGCTCGGGCCGCCGCGGTGCTGCCATCGCCGCCGGCGCGGTCGGCCTTGCTGCCGGCGCCATCATCGCTGGAGCGGCATCTCAGGCTTATGCGGCTCCTGCTTATGGTTATGGCGCGCCAGCCTATGGCTATGCCGCTCCGGTGAGCTCGTACCGCTATGATGACGGCTATTACGCCCAACCGGTTTATCGGGAACGGCGTGTGGTCCGCTACTATGAGGAGCCACGCCCGGTGTACCGTACCCGTCGCGTGGTCCGGTCCTATGACTATGGCTATGCCCCTCGTACGGTGACCTACAGCTACGGCTCGCCGTATTACGGCTCCGGCTATTACGGCGGCTGGTAATCTGAATCGGGCAATAAAAAAGGGCGGTCGCCCTGACCGCCCTTTTCAATTCTAGGCTGCTTCTGCCTGGAGCTGCGTATCACGCTCAACGGTCACGACCGGTGAGCCGCCCTTCTTGAGGTTCACGACGACCTTCATGACGATGGTTTCCTCGTCCCCCTCGACGTCGTTCATGAGCGAATACGCCTTGTCGAGGACAGCGGATTGCACCTCCCTTTGGAAGTGGGAACGGGACGCGCCCGTGATCCTCGCAATCAGCGTGGCGAATGATGCACTGTGGTTCTCCTCCTGGAGGGAGTAATCGCCGCCCTCGTCATTGTACCAGGGCACTCCGCGGATCATGCGGCTATGCACCTCGTCTTCACGATTCTTCGCGATGATCACGTAGGGATCGTAGGTGTCCCAGTCGGGATTGAAATAAATCGCCGCGATGGGAGCCGACAGGGTCCGATCATCTCCGTGGGGGTCTTCAATTGTAAAGGTCAGCGCGAGATCGTCCACGACGGTGTTGTAAAGGTCGCTGATATCGGCCTTGGCATCTCGGATCGCGCCTCCCACCTCGGTATATTCGAGGGCATAGCCGGATTCCCCGTCGTCGAGGGGCACCAGGATTTCGTCTCCCTCGGCTTTGATCACGAGTGTGTTTCCGATCACATGGGGAACAACACCTTTCCCAAGCGCCTGGTCGATTTCACGGTCCTCGAACATGACCCGCGTCACTGCCGGGCAGCCGTCGTTTCCGACGATGTTCTCCAGCATGGATTGGAGGTAACCGCTCTCCTGGATGGAATAGGAATCGAGCGCCACGCTCACGATCTCATGTCGCTCCAATCGGTCACCATCGGCGCTGATCAGGCCGCCGTCGACAGGCATCCAGCGGGTGCCGGCGAGGTTGGAGACAACGCAGGAGGGGCGAGGGATCGGATAAGGGGACGCTCCCCGCAAGGGGTGATCGGCCGGGAGACCATTGACGATGCCCGGGTTGGAAATCATCCGGCAGTAGAGTTGTTCGACGGTTCTCCAGATCAGGTTCAAACCCTCGTCCTGGATCAGCACATCGCGCTCCGGCAGTTTGAGCTTCAGATGGCTCGTGTCGTGCACATCGATCAGCACGATGGTGCAGAAGCTGGTCTCGACGAACGCCTTTTTCTCGATGTTCAGTTCGACCGTCTTCTCCGCGGCCGGGATCTGATGCCGAGCCTGGGTGTCGCTCAGGCTGATGACTTTGCCAAAGAAATTGATCTTGGTCTTGTCCATCCGCCAGAACTCGCCTCGCACGCGAGCAAGCTTGATGGTCACGCCATGGATCGTCTCCGACATTATGGCGGTGATCTGACCTTTGTGTTCCTCTAGAGCGTGATCAAGGAAGATCCTCGGCAGCACCACCGTCGGTACATCCTGAGGGAAACCTCGGAGGGTGGCGGTCAGTCCGGAATAGCGCATGCAGCGCTCGATGATTTCGCCGAGGCGTTTGCCTTCGTGTTCCGCCAGGGCCTTAAGGGGGATGAAACCTCGGATCCGAATGGAGAGCCCGTCTTCGTGGGGAAAACCACGGGTCAGGGCGGCGGTTGTGCCGCCCGTGAAGGCCTCCTTCGGGACCTGCATCTCCCAGTCATGGGAGCGTACGACGACGTTGTATTTAGCGACGGCGAAGAAGCCCAATCCTGCCGCATTTTCAGAGACTTCGGTCGCTTCGTCGTTGTTGCTGCCGCCTGCCATCAGAAGGATGTGAGCGTTGTCCGCAGTCAGCCCATGACCGTCATCAGCAATGATGAGGTCGCCGTCTTCAAGGATGAACCTGACATTTTTGGCCTTGGCGCGGCGGGAGTTCTGGATCATCTCATCGATGATGCAGTCCTGGGAGTGGCTGAAGAACTGATCCGCCCGGGTGATGAGCTTGCGGCCGAGGGTGGCTTCAACGGAAGTGGTGGTAAACGTGTTCATTGCAAATGCCTTGGAATAGCGAGGGAGCGTTAGCCGGCGAGGTTGAGGAGAGCGGAGACCGCGTTGTCGTTGCGCTGCTCGTCGTCGGCTTTGAGGATCCTGGCGACTGCCGGGAAGATCTTCACGATGTCCTGGTAGGTGACGCAGTCGTTGAAGGCTCGGACGAAGGCCGGGACCTGCGCGAACTCAGCCATCACCGCCGGGCAGATCTCCTCTTCGAGAATCCGCACGTGTTCCTTGAGGCTGGACTGGTATGCTTCGACTCCGGGAGCTTCGGTCGACAGCGCCCAAGAGAGCGTCGCGACCGGAAGGAAAGAGGCTGATCCCCCCTGCCCTCCTTCGCTGAGGCGCTTGAAGCTGAGGATCTGGCCGGCCATCGGCTGACGGTTCTTGGCTCCCTCCGGCACCTGAAAGGTCAGGAACCCCGGTCGTGAGCAGTGGTCGAGCCAGACACCCCAAACGCTGCGGTAGGTCTGGGCGATCTCCACATAGCCGAGCAGGTGGCTTGCCAGCGCTCCGATCTCAAGTTCGGAGGTTGGCTCGGTCAGACCGGCCGCGCTGAACTCCGCGAAGGTCTTGTAACGCTCGGAGGCAATGGCTCCGATCTGGTAGGCGCAATGAACAATGTCGCTTAGAAGTCGAGAGCGACGCTCGTACAGGGGTTTGCAGGCTTGGGCATTGATCAGTGAAACCGCGTGCAAAAGCGCGCGGGTCCGATGCCCGTTCCTGAGCTTGAAATCAGTTGTCATGGGATCCTCCGGTCAACTTTGTGCCGGTAAGGGTGGGTTGCGGTTCGATCGACCATGCGTCGAGCCCGCGCCGTCGAGATTCTTCTTTTGGGGATTGAGGAATGCCGACTGGCAAATGATCAGAACTGAAAAAGAAAAAGGCTGGCCTGAATTCAATCAGGGCCAGCCTCTGGATGGTTAACGGTAATGTGGGTTAGGCGCGGGCAGGAACCTGGTCGAGGAAGCCCGTGACCTGCTTCAGACGTCCGTTGTCCAACGTGGCGAAGTCGGTTCCTTTGATCGGGCCGTCCGCGCCTTCGGGCCCGAGTTGCCAGGAAAAGCGGACCTGATTGCCGTAGCCATCAGGCTGGCCGACCAGGGAGAAGCGGAAGTCGGGGAACCGCTGATGCACCGCGCTGATGAGCGCATCGATCTGGCTGTGGCCGCTGCCCTGCATGAGCGGGTCGATGTAAGTCCCGTCCTCGGTCCAGAGATCGGCCAACAGAGCCTGCCGGCGGTCGGCATTCGTCTCATTCCAGAGAGCGATGTATCGGTTAGCGATCGAGGTGGCATCGGTCATGAGGTGTCTCCTGATGGTGGGCTGGGGCAATCCCGGCATGAGGACCATGGAGGAGACGCAGCATCGGGTCGATTACGCCCGAGGTAATGCTTTACGCAGTGGTAGCGACGATATCGTCGGCAGCTGTCTCAGGTGAATGGCCGGTCTCGTAGTAATCGCGAGCATCGCCGTAGCGGGCCTCAGGCAAGTTGCGCTTGGTCAACTCCCCGTTCAAGGCCAGCCACCAGGGCGAGAATTCAGTGTTAGCCTTTGTGGATGCAGTCTCCAGAAGACGGAGACTGGTGTTGGTGTAGTACGTCATGGACGGCCCTCCTTTAGGGATCGCATATGCAAGCGGGAACCTCGCCAGAGACCAAGATGTCTGGAGCGAGCGATTGTTCGAAAACCGGGAGAATTGCCGTGGCACCGCTGATCCAAGCAGCGGATACGAAAACGCCTTGGCGGAGGTGCTGTCTTTTACCCTCAACCAAGGCGTCCGCGGTCAATTAGGGAGAGACCACGACTGAGTAGATAGGATGCCTGGATAACGCTTCAATGCATCTTCAAATGAAAACGCCCTGACAGAGTTAGCCGTGCGGAGCTCACTGTCAGGGCGAATTGTTGTGGCACCGGTTGCAATACCACGCCGAGATAATACGCCAAGTGCCTCGTCGGTTCAACATCAGGCTGTGCATAAGCAGAATTGCCCCGGCAGGAGGCTGAGCACCAGACCTCCCACCAGGGCGCTTGCGATGTGTTCCGGCATCGCAAGATCTATGTAGACACGGCAGTTCCGTGCCGATGTGTGGCGACGCACACGATCAGTCGCGAGCGCGATCATTGGAGAAGACAATTCTGCCGCACCGCTAATCGGTCCGGCTCCTGTCGACGCCTATGTCTCGCAGAATGTGAGGGCTCACTTCCCGCTTCAGCGCCTCGACAAACTCGAAGGTCAGTACGGGCTGCTTGTGATCGTTCGCGGGCTTGCGCGGAACGCGAATGAACTCAAAGCGGAATGCTAACCCTACCAAGGGCAGAGGGAATACGGTCGGTTTCATTGGAGCCCCCAGCAGCAAAAGGTGTGACGAGGAGAGCGGCGCGTTGGTACGTGCAAAGTCGCATAAACATGTAACGCCTCCTCTGGCTGTGGCTGTGAACCGTGCGGAATATCCGCGGGGCAGCTTCAATACCAGAATTCTGGGTCGGATACTACCCCTGAGTTCCGCATTTATTGATGTCATCCGCCTGACTACTACAGGACGATGAATTCCAGCGGTAATAGGTGGATACCGACGTGCTGTTCACCGGGACGATCAGTCCGTGCCCCTTCAGTTCGTACATCGTGCTGACGCCGATGCCACGAACTGTTCGACCGGAGGCGGTCTTCCGACGTGCCTTGAACTGCTCCCGTCTGGTGTAGGCGCTCATTTCGAGCGCATAGCGGAACTCCCCGCCCTCTTTGAGTACCTTGAGGGCTTTTCTGGCCATCGTTGAAAGGGCGGGAAGGTCGCTCATATCTACCTCTGTTTTATGGAGCTACTGCGAGAGCCGCGCAGCGAATGCGCCAAAGCTCGGTCGCCTGACAGGCATGGCCCGCCTGTCCGAACAGGTCCTGCAGGCCGCTCGCTGCCGTCAATAACGACAGCAGATGCGGGTTCTCGGCGATGTACTCGTCCCAGAGAGCCGAGTACAGTGCTCTCACCTCATCGGCGTTTACCGCCCGCTTGCCCTTGGCCTCGCGCCACGTCAGGCCTGTTGAGCCGTCGGCAAAGACCTTTGCGGCCTGATAGATCTCCTCAATGGACCTGTTCTCACGGCTCTTGATCCGCGCCGCGAAGGCACTGAAGCGGCGATCTCCCCGACTGGAGCATTCGAGGAACGGAGCCGTGCCATGCTGAATCATTTTTGGGGATCCTTAACTGATTTCACCAGTCGAGGAATTCAGATCTCATCCCTTACAGGATATCGGCAGAATCAGGTTGAGGTAGCGGCGGATCATTGTGCCGGTTTGCCCATGCCAATTTGACGGGATCGCGCCATCCGAGTTTCGCATCCGGACGTTCTGTGCGGTGGCAGACCACAGCGACACCCTCAAGGATAGCGGTCGCGATATACATCCCAGGAGGAGCGGCACGGATAATGACTTCGCGGTCGCGCATGCCAGGACTTCCTAATTCGTCCTCGTGCACCCAGACCTCCTTGCCGATCCAGTCTTCGGGAGCCTTCCACCACCCGCGCTGGAAAAGGATGGTGCCATCGCCCCGCACACGTCGCAGGCCGCCGAGAAGGTAGCCGTCTGGCGCCTTGATGTCGTTGGCGCGGGTCATGCCTGGATCGTCACGGCCCCAGGATTCGCAGGGTATTCGTCGCGATCATCAGCCGGGAATTCGAACTGCGAGAGCCTGTTGTGGTTCGTCTTCAGCATCTCGTCGGTGACCTGAAAGTTCAGAACCTTCTCAAAATCGCTGCGGTTCTTATGAAGACCAGCGACCTTCATCACGCAGTCCGGGATCTCGGAATAATAAGATTCCGCGGACCTGAACCAGCTCGGAGTCTCCTGGCCGGCGGCCTCTCGAATGGCGCTGTCGGCGATCATGAAGCTGCGAAGACGCTGAACGGCGAGGATGATATTCAGCGTGTCGTAGTTGAGCCTGCGCATGATCGCTCCTTTTGGGGAATATAGTTCGAATAGTTCATGTATAAACAACAACCGCGTATTCAGAATTTCTGACCCGAAACGGCGCAGCCCAAGATAAGGGAAAATACGTAGAGAAACTATTCAGCTAAGAATTGCTCTAAGTTTTAAACTCTTCTTCACCTCTATGACGAATTTTCGCCGGACCCGATTTATGCGCGTCAGGGGGCGTGCGCTTCCCGCGGTGATGCGGGCGGGTCATCGTAGGGCTATGCGTGCGCTTAATAATCTGAAGCTTCTCACGAAGCTTGCTATTCCCGTCACTATCTTTGTTGCAGTGACAGTTGGATTGATCGTTCTTGCAATGTCGGGCCTGAACAACATGGCCCAAGACACTCAGGAACTGGTTGAGCAGGAGGTTGCACGTCAGGTGCTCACTCTGCAGATCAATGCGGAGGTCAATGAGGCATCCATTCAAGAGAAAAACATCATCCTGTATGAGCCCGGCGACCTGATGAACTCGGCTGCAAAGCAGTTCGACAAGTACAAGGACGCAGCGATCCAGCATGCCAATGAGCTCCTGGCTCTTGCCGATACCACTGAGCGGAAAGCCAGCTATACCGAGGTGAAGGCACAGGTTGCCAATTACTTCGCCCTCATGGAAAAGAGCATTGAGCGGGCTCGTGTGAACGATGACGCAGGCTCTCTCAAGATCTCTAACGGCGAGGGTCGGGATGCTCGCATCAAGATCCGCGGGCTTCTTGCCGAGCGTATCGAAGGAGCCAAGAAGTCCCTTGAGCAGGCGGCCAATGATGCCGATCAGCTGGCCTCCGATACCTCCTGGACCCTGATTGGGTCTGCTACCTTTGGTATTGTCGCGGCTCTGGGCTTGATCGGAATAATCGTGATCGCCGGCATTACTCGCCCGCTTGGCGGAATGACCACCGCTATGGGGCAGCTTGCTAACGGCGACCTTACCGTCAATGTGACCGGTACCGAGCGCAAGGATGAGGTCGGCACACTGGCCCGGGCTCTCCAGGTGTTCAAGGACAACGCCGTCGAAGCCCGCCGCCTGGCCGCTAAGCAAGCAGCCGAGGACGAGGCCAAGATGCGTCGCGCTCAGGTTCTCGATCAGTTGACGAAGGACTTCGAGCGCAACGTCTCGGCCATGACCCAGGGACTGGCGTCGGCAGCAACGGAAATGGAAGCCACTGCCCAGACGATGACGTCCATTGCTGACCAGACCAACGACCAGACGGTCAGCGCCGCCTCGGCAGCCGAGCAGACCTCGGCCAATGTCCAGACGGTCGCCGCCGCGACTGAAGAGCTGTCGATCTCCATCCGCGAGATCTCCACTCAGGTCAGCCAGTCGTCGCGGATTGCCGAGCGTGCCGTGCAGGATGCCCAGCGCACCGACGCTATCGTGCAGCAGCTCGCTGCTACGGCCGAGAAGATCGGGAACGTCATCGCCCTGATCAACTCGGTGGCTGGCCAGACGAACCTGCTTGCCCTGAACGCGACCATTGAGGCGGCTCGTGCGGGCGAGGCCGGCAAGGGCTTTGCGGTCGTCGCCTCCGAGGTGAAGGAGCTTGCCAATCAGACGGCAAAGGCCACGGACGAGATCTCGCAGCAGATTGCCTCGGTACAGCAGGCTACCCGCGAGGCCGTCGGCGCGATTGAGACAATCACGAAGACCATCGGCGAAATGTCGCAGATCTCGGTGTCGATCGCGGCGGCGATGGAGGAGCAGGGCGCGGCAACAGGCGAGATTGCCCGCAGCGTCCAAGAAGCCGCCCGTGGCACCGAGCATGTTACCGGCAATATCGGTGACGTGCGGCGGGGTGCCGGCGAGACGGGGGCCGCTGCGTCCCAGGTGTTGAGCGCGGCCCAGGAGCTGGCTCGTCACTCCAACAGCCTTGGGGACGAGGTCGGCCACTTCCTCCGGGGCGTAAAGGCAGCTTAAGGCAAGCTTGCTTAGGTACATAAGCGAAATCGGCGGATTAAGGTTCGCCGGGACGGCTCAACCCCGCGGTGAGCCGAAAACGGAAGGCGCCCCTACTGGGAGGGGCGCTTTTCTTTTTTGGAGGTTGGCGGTCCCGGTCAGGGCGGATTGATGGCGACCACCCCGAACGTGACCCCGCCAAGGGACCTCGGGGTGCCATTCAGCGGCGGATAGACCAGGTGACCGGTCCCGTAGCACACATCAGAGGTGTCGACGCCTTCGGCGCCATAGGACTCGCGGTTGATCTGGATCGTGTACCGGGGGCAGCCTTCGTGTACGATCTCACCGATGGCGACCACTTTGCCCTCGATGAAGTCCACCCTGTTAGAGGCGGTGATCCGGGTATCCATCCCGTAGATGCGGCCATCGTTGAGGAGCGTTGCCAGATTGAAGGAGCGGACGGTGGCCCCCACCCGGATCGGGTTTCCGAAAATATCCTGATCCGGCTTGGCATACTCCGCGATGAGTTCCGGCGTCGAGAAGAGAGAAACTGCGCTCATGATTGACCCTCAGGGATTTGGTTTCAGCCAATGGCCCTGTCGAGCGCGTTTCTCAAGGCCAGGTACTCGGGAGGATCTGAATCTGCGATGCCCGTGCCCTCAATCCAAGGAAGGGCCCGTCGGATCGCGTGGACCATCCGGGGAGCGGCCGTCAGCACCTGAGCGTAGGCCGCGCTATCATCTGTCGGAGCCTCGCCCTCCCCTGCCCGGTTGGTGACACTCGCCAGCCCGCTGGATGGCTCAAGGACGAGGCGGAAATCGATCGCCCGGATTGGGGTCTCAGTAATCCTTTGATACGCCGCTTCCCCATATCTTGGCGCCACACCTCGTAAGGGTGCGGAAGCACCCGCTTTCCAGATGTTGTGACCACAGGTTTCCGCGATGTGGGTCAGGGAGACGATGTGGGTAGCGACGTTCTCGCCGGCATTGTAGGCCGACAGGAAGTTGGCGAGAGCAGCCGTAACGTCGTCCTTGGAATACGGCTCTTGCTCGAGGTGGATGACCGGGATCAGGATCATCGACTTGCGGAGATCGACCAAGTTCCTGAACGAACAACCTTCATTGATGGCGACTGCACATTTGCACTGAAATTCGGCGCACTCATCGTCCACCGCGTAGACAGCGTCGGTCCAGGTCGGAGGTGTCCCGCCGTTCGTGTATTCCCCTTCGACCTTGTAGCGGATGGGCTCCCCAGCCTTGCGGAAGCCCGTAATGCGGCGAGTTTCAGCCTCGGCATCAAAAGCGGAGTTCAACTCGCGGGCCTTGGCAACCGCCTGGAGGAAGTTATCGATCATCGGCCGCCGGGCCGGAACGTCCAATTTGACGTGGACGGGGACATCCTGGCCTTCGAAGAAGACGATGTATTCGCGGACGGCAGTATCTTGAGGTGCAGCAGTCATGGTGAGCCTCTAGCTGTCTGGTAGCGGAACGTTGTTGGGATCAGGTGCGTTGCGCGATTGAGGAGTATACTTGGCGCTTTGACGGCCAGCGACGCCGAGCTCCTCACCGCAGGAGGACGTGATGCACTCCATTCATCCGCAAGCCCGCACCACCCCGGCTGTCCGCCAGGAGATCGCCCGCTCGTCTGAGCCGACCGGCGTGCTGGCCCAGCGCTTCAGCGTGAGCACCGAGACCATCCGCAAATGGCGCAAGCGCGGGACCAAGGACTGCCAGGACCACTCCAGCCGGCCGCACAAGCTGCCCTGGAGGGCCACCGAGGAAGAGCGGGCAATCGTCTGCGCCCTGCGCCAGGCCACCGGCTTTCCGCTCGATGATCTCACCTTCGTGGTCAGCCACTTCCTGCCGCATCTCCACCGGGATGCGGTCTACCGCATCCTCAAGGCTGAAGGGCTGGGGCGGCTGCCGCCGGCTCACCAGCGCAAACGGGAGAGCGGCACGTTCAAGGAGTATGACCTCGGCTTCGTCCATATCGACATCAAGCACCTGCCCAAGCTGAGAACCGCCAATGGGGAGAGCCGCAAGCGCTATCTGTATGTGGCCATCGACCGCTGCTCCCGCTGGGTGCACCTGGCGGTCAAGGACGACGAGCTGACCACAAGTGCGGTCGCCTTCCTGAAAGAGGCGGTTCGCGCGTTCCCCTTCAAGGTCACGCACGTGCTGACGGACAGAGGATCCTGCTTCACGGCTGATGGCTTTGAAGACGCCTGCCGCAAGCTGAAGGTGCAGCATCGAAAGACCAAGCCCTATACGCCGCAGACGAATGGCCTCGTGGAGCGCTTCAATGGCCGGGTGCAGCGCGAGGTGCTGGGGATCACGATCTACAGCCATCGGGATCTGGAGAAATTGCTCAAGGGCTTCAACCAGGCCTACAACCGGAGACGCCAGCGCGTGTTGAAGGGGCGATCACCAGACGAGGTTGTGCGGAGCCGCTTGGCCGCCGAGCCGAAGCTGGCCAACCGGCGCTTCAAGCCGCCCGATTCACACGCTTTGCCGCAAGCCCTCCGGGTCGTTGCTCATGCCAAGGAGGTCTCGCATCCAGACAGGTAGTCAGCACTGACCGATGGGTGGTATAAGACCGCAGTTCAATTCTCAAATCAGAATTAAAATGCCGGTTGCCCAGTCTGTCTCCCCTGATGAACTCCACGACGCCGGAGGCAAAAGCCGCCTCAGGCTGAAAGAGGGCGTCATTGCCGATGCCGTCTTTTACGACAACCGTCGTTACCGACCCATCCTGACCCGCCGCTGGACCGCGGATCCGAACGCTCCGTTCGTTCTTTGGGTGGGCATGAACCCTTCGGTCGCTAGCTATGAGGTCGACGACCCCACCGTGGCGCGGGAGCAGGACTTCACCCGACGCTGGGGCTATAGCTCGTACGTCAAGTGCAACGTCATGGACTATTGCGTTACCGAGCAGAAACGCCTGCGCGACCCCGGCGTCATTCCATGCAGTCAGCATAACCTTCCCGCCATCCGGGATCAGGCAAGCCGCGCCTCAATGATCGTCATGGGGTTCGGCGCCGTCCATCCCTCCCTGCAGCATCACGCTGATGCCGTATGCCAGGCTCTCATTGAAGACGGCCATCGTCTCTGGTGCCTGGCTCTGACGAAAAACGGCAATGCCGGCCATCCCCTCTACATCGCGGCCGATACCAAGCCGTTCCACTACATCCCGAAGCTGAAGGGCAAGGCCTAAAGGCAAGCCCCACAGCTTGCCCTTTCTGTGACGAGGACAACTCCCATGGCAACGCACTTTTGGACGCTCCTGACAGGGGTCGATACCGTCCGGCCGTTCTTCGACAAGGCAGAGGCCGAGAGGGCTGCTGCCGCCTTTGTCCAATCCTGTGACGACGGCCGAACCGTCACGGTCGAGAACTGGCGTGAAGAGCTCACAGACTTGAACAGGGAAATGGATGATGCAGGTGAAGCCACCTATCTCTGCTCTCTGACCGAACACCTCTTGCCGGAACTCAATGCCCTCGCTGTGCTGGAGGAGGGCGAAGTGCGCCGCATTGAGACCCAATCGCCTCTGCTTCAGGATCTGAAGGTGGCAGTCGTCGAGACCAAGTTCCGGCATATCGATTACCATCCGGACGATGTTCTCTGGATTGGGACACCCCTTGGCCCGATTGGCGTCGTTGGGCATATCCAAAGTGTCGCAAAGCCGCAGTGGCCGATTGCAACTGTTTTTGAACAGATCATCCGTACAGACCCCATGGGCGAAACGCCCCGCGTCGGCTGAGAATTACCATGGCCCTGGATACGTCCATTCCCGTCCTCATCATCGATGATTATCAAACGATGCTCAGAATCGTCCGCAACCTGCTCAGGCGGATTGGGTTCACGGATGTCGACGAGGCCAGGGATGGGCGGGAGGCGTTGGAGAAGCTCAATGAGCGGCCCTACGGGCTGGTGATCTCCGATTGGAACATGGCTCCGATGACAGGATATGAGCTTGTCCAGCAGGTCCGGGCGCACCCTATGCTCCAGAAGCTACCCTTCATCATGGTCACCGCCGAGGCGAGACCCGAAAATGTCATCGCGGCTAAACAGGCCGGCGTTGACAATTACATTGTGAAGCCATTCAGCGCCGAAACCCTGCGGGCGAAGGTCAGCACAGTGCTTGGGCTCTCCGCCAAGAGCGAAACACACTCAACCTGACCGGTTCCCTTGCCTCCATCCATCAACGCCACAGCGGTCCGAGACAGCCAACTGTGGATCTTGACTAACTAACATCCGCACGAGGACTAACATGCACTTCCCGAACTCCCGCCTGCTGGCGCTCGGCTTTGCCGCGGCGGCAAGCCTGAGCCTCGCTGGCTGCTTTGAGTCGAAAACGAAAGTTATTGAAGTCGGCGATGATGTGGGCCTTCCGAGCAAGGCATTCTGCACCACGATGGGGAAGAAGGAGCTGACGCAGCTCCCAGTACCCGAAAAGGCTTCCAATGGCGGGACGATTTATCGTGACCCGCAGAATTCAGGTCAGTATGCCTTTAAGAAGATCAATAAGAATCTCTACCTCGCGCAGGCTGAAGCCCCAGGCAAGTTCAGGTTTGGCTACGTTTGGCGTGATGACAAAAAGCTTCGGATTCTCACCTTCCCACTCCAGATGACCGAAGGGACTAGGCAGTCCGCGGAAGATGCTGGCCTCACGCTCACCCCATCACCTGACGGCTTCCAGGATCTGACCGGGAAGAAGGCAGATCTCGAAAGCTTTCTCCTCTCGCCGAAGATTGACAGTCTGACCGCTGTCTCCGAATGCATCTTCGAGAAACCCGCAGACTGGGACCCCCCGCTCATCGGGCAGGTTCGGAAGAACATGAGCCGTGAGGAGGTTATGGCGATGCCGGGGGCAACGGAGTGCGGCGACAATGTATGCTTCAATGATCTCGGCTTGGCGCGCATCAACCCTCGATCTCAACGGCAAGGCTCCGGAGAGATCCGCGTCAAATTCAACGAACAAGGAGTGAACCGGATCTCCGTACGCGCTAAGGGGCTCGACCTCGGATGGCAGGAGGGCCTCCTCAACAAAACGGTCCAGTCGCTCCTCCTGGTTCCTTATACTGGCGAAGAAGGCAAATTTGTTTTCCTCCAGGTTAACGGCGACCAGGTGCTGTACTCCGGCCCGGACGCAAACAAGCTCGCCGACGACGCGGCAAAGCGGTTGGGTATCTTCCACCAGGAGATCCAGCGCCGGAGCCATGTCGCTAACGTCTTCAGCAATCAGAGCATTCGGTTTCTCCGGATTGTCCTGACGGACAGCAAGGGCATCGAAGCGATCAAGGGCATTGCAGACTTGAACGCCGCGATCCACGAACTGGGGTTCCAGAACCGGCCTTACATCGATTTCACTCTCGAAAGAGAGAAGGGTTTAGGGCAACGCCTATCCATCGATAGCCAACATTGAGTGGACGAGATTTGAAGGCTCTGACGCAATCTTACGTGCGTCAGTCAGCCTCCCCGGATGAGCGTAACCGTTAAGTAGTTGTTAACGTTGTGGCCAGAATCCCTGCATACTGTTATCTGGATGCAACACTTCGGAGCAGTCATGAACTAAAGGACGGTTCATGATTGACCCTCGCCCGTCCTAGCGACATCTTCACACAAGGTTCAGGCGATTCGTCGGATCGCCGATACTGACGAACAAGTACCGTCTATTCTAAAAGAAACATGAACGGACCCAAAGCTGAGTAAGTGGCTTTTGGGAGCCGAGGATAGATGAACAAGCGTTCGAAGTAGTTTCTGGGTTGGGGCATTACTAAGATGTTTATCGTCGTTGCTTCGCAGCAATCGGCTGCGGCTGCCTATGTATCTGAGTTCCAGCATGAGGGAATTCCCTCAATCGGCCTGTTCTCCGATAAGCTTCAAACATGGCTCGACGCCTCATCCACGGCCGAAATCCAGGATGCTCGCGGCTTCCTGATTGATGAAGGCGAAGTGCCGGTCACCTTCGCAAAGACAATTCGCGAGCGCACACCGGCCCCCATCATCGCCTTCAGCGAAACCCGCTCTCTGGAGAAAACGCTCGAGTTGCTAACGGCCGGTATTGACGATGTGGTCCGTAGGCCAATCCACGTCAAAGAGATTCTCGCGCGTTCCGAGGCGATCTGGCGACGCCACCGCGAAAGCCAGCCGGTTCAGTCTACCGACCGGGTTAAGGTTTTCTTCGACGGTCAGGATGCAGAGGTCGATGGGATGCCGATGACGCTCCCGCGCCGTGAACTCAACATCCTGGAGTACTTCGTCCGCAATCGCGGGCGCTCCGTGAGCAAAGCTCAGGTCTTCCATGCGGTCTACAGTGACTGCCAGTCTGATGTCTCTGAAACGGTGGTCGAAGGACACATCAGCAAGCTCCGGAAAAAACTGCGGATGCGCCTTGGCTATGATCCAGTCGTGTCCAAACGGTTTGAGGGATACACCTATCTGGGTTAAGCCCCATGAGGTGAGCCGCATACAAAGCCACGGCGCCACCCAAGTTTGCAGAGGCTATGAGGGCATTATCAGCTCTCATAGCCAAGGGACCACCTTAGTTTCCGGTCTTCGCAACCTTGTCGAAATCCTCATTCAGCTTGGCGAGCGAGTTATCGATCCGCGAACGCTTCTCACGGATCCATGCCTCCTGCTGCGCCAGTTCCTGCTTGGCCGCGTCCAGCATCTTGGCCATCTCCGCAGGCTGAGGGCCACCAGCGGTTGCTCGGTTCTTGACGACCGCAACAGGGTCGAGTGTCGACCGGAACTCCTCTTCGCTCATCGGCAGATCGCCCGCCAAGTTCACATCCTTGACGGACTCACGATAAATCCGCTGGGCTTCAGCATAGGGGAAGTCCGTTGGCTTGATGTTGTTCGCCTTGGCGAAGTCCACGACCTCGGAGGCGAAGTGATGACCGGCGCGGAAGGGGAGCTTGTATTTCCGCATCAGGACGTCCGCCAGCTCCTGTGATGCCGTCCAGTCGCTGTTCAACTCCTCCAAGGCCCGTTGCGGACTGATGACCAGCGAGTTCAAAATCTTATCCCAGCCCTGAAGCGTCTTGATCGCGCTGCTGATCATAGCGGTGTTGGCTTTGACGTCTTTCGGGTCCGACATGCCAGGGGTGATGTTGTGAGCCTGGATGACCGGACCCATTGCCAGGGTCACAGTTGTCGAGGCGTCCTCTCGGGTGCTGTTCAGCAACCCGGGGTTCTTCTTCTGGGGCATGGCACTGGAAACGTACGTGTTGCCCCCGCCTTCCTGGAGCAGGATCCAGGGACGGGATTGAGCATATTGGGTCATTACGTCTTCAACGAAGTTCCCGGTGTGAAGCGAGATGCTGGTCACGATGCCCGCCGCCTCGACCGGAAGGTCCATCGATGAAATCTGCGACGCATCATAGGCATTCTCAACGATGCCTGAAAAACCAAGGTACTCTGCCATCCGGGTTCGGTTGAGCGGCCAGCTCGTACCATTCAGAACTGTGGTCCCCATCGGCGACCGGTCGACCCGGGCATAGGCTTCGCGGATACGCTGAGCATCACGGTCAAGCCCGGCCAGATGCCCAAGCAGATAATGCCCATAACTGTTCGGCTGAGCGGCCACTCCATTGGTGTAGTTAGGCACGATAGTATTTACGTTCGCGTCGGCCAGGCTGAGCAGTGACCCAGAGGTCTTGTTGAGTTGCTCAGCGAGCTTCAGCAGATTCTCACGCAGGATAGCGGCCCGGTAGGTCGCATGCATATCCTGGCTCGAGCGGCCCGCGTGCAACAAGGTCACTTCGACCCCAGCTGCATCGATCAGAAGGGGCTCGAAGGTGATCACGCTCGAGGGCCTCTTCGCGCCCGCTTGGTTACCCGCTGCAAGAACTTTGGAGATCCCGGCCGCTAGCCGCGGCGCCAGAGCCTTATCGAAAAGCCCCTCCTCAGTGTTGATCACCGCTGTGGCCTTGTTGATCTCGCCGAGCCAAAAGAACTCGTCACGGTTGGCTGCCTGCTGTGCGATCGCCGGAACTGAAACAGCACAGGTCAAAAGTGCCAGCATCGCCTGTTTGAGTTGAGCCATTCGTTTCCTCCTTATAGTCCTGTTTTTGCATGGCACGCGGAACGGACGCATATGCCCGTCCCATAACTGTAACGTTGTGCCCGAAGGGCAAGTGGCTGGGGTACAGCCGCAATCCGGCCGGAGGAGGGGAACTCAAGGTCCCTCGCTGGATAGAAGCCTGACTGAATAGGTCCTTACCGGAACAACTGAATCAAAAACCCCAAAGGAAAGCCAGATATCCGCCGATCACTTACGGCGGCGCTAGTGCTTGTCATGAGGTCACAATGACAGACGTAAACATCCGCAGCTTGGCTGACTTCAAACGTTTCCTCGCCCGCCCCGGCGCCACCATCGAGACGCTTCGGAACGATATCATGACGAGGAACGGGCAGACGCCCGCAACCCGGCCCCAGGCCTATGGCACCCGTCAGGTCAAGAAGCTCCAGACAAACGCGGTGCAGTTCACGGGCGACAACTGGCTCTGGTTCGACAAAGCCGCCAAGTACCGGTTCGCCGGCGATGTTGTGACCATCGACGTCAGCAAGGGTGAGCCCTTCGCAGAAGTCATTGAATACAAGCTCTCCATTCAAACTGCAGCTTAGAACAGCGAGGCATCCATGGGATTGATCTGGATCCGCAAGGACGACGTTCGGAAGGGTCTGCTCGATACGAGCAACCAGCACATTTACGCCACCTACCGTGAGGTGAAGAAGCGCAACGGAAAACCTAACACCTACAGGGTCGAGGGTTACGCCCAGCGCGCGAGAAGACATCCGGCGGAGGAGATCGAATGGCCGGACGTCGAGGCCGCCGAGCAGGCCTGCCAGCGCATCGCCGCCTGCTACACCCAGGCCACCGTTTCCGCGGGGCAGGCCTCCGCCACGTAAGGATCACCGCCGATGACCTCCGAAGCCCACGTTCGCGACCAGAAGCTAAAGCAATTCGTCGAAGAAGCTCTTGATGCCGGCGTGTTCTATGAGCGGGACATGAAGGAACGCATCCTGCCCCAGATCCTGCCCTTCGACGAAGCAGTCGAGAATCTGATCGGCACCTTCACCAACCCTTCGTTTCAGGAACTCCAGGATCTCGAAAAGCAGGTCAGTGCCCTGCCTCGTGGATCCTGGGCAGTCATCCGCAAGGAATGGGATGGCGGTGGATGCTACTCGCTAATGTTCAGCGACGGGACCGGAGGCCGCGCCCCAGGTGTTTCGTATGACACCTATGATCGAGTCCTGTCCTATGACGAGGCTCTGGAGAGTGTTGTCGGCTTCGAAATCTACAAGATGCGTCAGGCGGTAGAGCTCGAACGTGAGATCGCCGCGGATCTCAAAGCCATCGCGGACAACGGGTTCGAAGTCTATCAGAAGTTCGAAGGCCTCAAGGTTGAGGCTCGCATCTTCACGACGGCGCAGATTTCCGAGATCCGCCCCAATGGCCATATCGTGCTGCGCCTCACCCTCCGGGGTAGCCGTAAGACATATGAGACGACCATCGGCGGACGGGATCTGGCGCGCCGCATCCGCGAAGCAGAGGAAAGGGCAGCGCCCAAGCCAGCCACGGCCGAGCCCATCGGGCAGACGGCGCTGTTCCTCGCCTAGATCAAGTCCCCCGTCGCCTGCAGAGCCAGCCGCGCTGCCACAAGCTGCGCGCCGTTTCCGCTCGCCCAGATTCTTAATCGGAGCGTCCGCCGATGCCCAAGATTTCCAAAGAAGAAGCCGCCCGCCACCAGGAGGCGGAAAAGCTCCTCGAAAAGGATGTTCTCACTGTCACCGAGCGCGAGTTCGTTCTGGAACACTGGCATGAGGGAGCCCGACACCTCAACTCGGTCGCCGGTGCGTTTTTCACGCCCCTGGAACTGGCCCGCGACTTTGCTGTCGAGGTCACCGGACGCAGGATCATCGACCTGTGCGCCGGCATTGGGCGGCTGTCCTACCTGATCAAGGCCGCAGCTGAGTTCTCCCGCCAGCCGCTGGAACTCACCTGTGTCGAGATCAATAAGGATTACGTCGAGGTCGGCCGCAAGATTCTCCCCGAGGCCCGCTGGATTCACGCCGACATTCTCGATCTTCCGAAGCTTGGACTGAGCTCCTTCGATTGCGCGATCGGGAATCCGCCGTTCGGCGCCATTCGGTCAGATGGCAAAGCGCCCCGCTATAAGGGTGCGAACTTTGAATACACGGTGATCGATCTGGCGTCCGACGTTGCCGATTATGGGGTCTTCATCATCCCGCAAGGATCGGCACCGTTCCAGCTCAGTGGAACCCAAACCTTCCGGCATGCAACCTCGCAGAAATACGAGGCGTTCGTAAAATCGACCGGAATCTCACTACAGCCGAACTGCGGCCTGGACACCTCTGGTTATGACCACCTTTGGCGCGGAACCTCACCCCGCACCGAAATCGTCTGCGCCGATTTCAAGGAAATCAGAGCCGAACGCCAGGCCAACGCCGATTCTCAAGAATCTCACATCGCAGCCCTCAGGGCCGGCTCTCTGACACAACCCTCGATCTCGGTTCGGCTCCAGCAGGCCGATCTCTTTGCCTGAGGACTCCATGACTGAGACGATCCATTCTCCCACCTGCCGCTCCATCACCTTCGATGATCCGCCAGAATTCGAAGCAAAAGGTCGGAACGGCTTCATCAAGACGACCGGCGTCACCCTGATGAAAATGACCAACGGCGAGATTCATCTCGGCTGCATCACCTCGAAGGGCGTGGCATCCGACGCTAGTCGACTGCCTGTTCCGAAAAGCGCCGTCATCCCGCTGGCCCACGCTCTGCTCGCCATGGTTCAAGCAGAGCATGTGACACCACGCGAGGTCATCATCACCCCGGATCAGGCCGATGCCGCGAAAACACTCATCAGCATCGCCGTCAACGCCAGTGGTGAACACAGGGGCCTCGAACAAATCCTGCTCGAGGCCTTGGACGCCGACCGTATCGTCTCGCGCCGCAATCGACCGAGTCTCCCGCTCATTCCTTTCGCTCCTGACCACCCCTTCATCAGAAAACGATTCACATGACGCAACACAAGGGAATGGGCGGCCACCATTCAAGTCTCGCGCTGACGGACACGTGGCTCACCCCGCCCAGCATTATCCAGGCGCTCGGCTCATCGGGTTCCTTCGATCTCGATCCCTGCGCCGCTCCATCCCCGCGTCCTTGGGACACTGCCCGTAAGCATTACACCTGGCCGGATCAGGATGGATTGAAGCTTCCGTGGGAGGGCAGGGTGTGGCTCAACCCGCCCTATGGTCGCGCGATGACCGATTGGCTCAAGAAAATGAGCCGTCACAACAAGGGCACAGCCCTGATCTTTGCTCGCACGGAAACCGAGGCTTATCACGAATTCGTCTGGCCTTATGCCTCTGGCATCCTCTTCCTCCGCGGACGCCTGCACTTTCACTCTCCCGACGGCCGGAGGGCCGATGCCAACTCCGGTGCTCCCAGTGTTCTGGTCGCCTACGGCGAGGAGGATGTGGAGCGACTGATCCAGAGCGGTCTCGACGGAGCCTTCGTCGGTCTTACCCGCCCGGTGCTGCTGCATATGGTGCTCAATTTCGAGCAGCCGATGCCTCATTGGCGCGATGTGGTCTGCGACGCGATCAAGAATCTTGGCGGCATGGCGAAGCTGAAGGATATCTACGCAGCGCTTGAGGATCATCCGAAAACCAAGGGAAATCCTCACTTCCGCGAAAAAATTCGCCAGACCATCGGCAGGCTCGGCCTGAAACGGATCGACAACGGCCAATACGCCCTCTTCGCCTGAACTCACACAAAGGCTTCTCCCCATGATCCACGTCCTCGTGGCGGTTACCCAGCAGGTAACCGATCAGGAACTCGATGCCGACGACAGCCCGGAGATCGCCGGCAGCTATGTCGTCCAGGTTAAGGCTGGATCCACCGATCCAACGGAAGATGCCCTGGACGCCTTCCATGACACCATCGGCATCGCCTGCCTCGACGATTTTTCCATCTCGGCCTGCATCGTCGACCCCGCCACCATTCCGGCTGCTGCCAGCTGGATCTGATCATTGCCAGAAAGAGAATTCCCATGACCGATCAGGATCCCATTCTCTGCCAGACCCAGGTCCGGGACTGGCGCATTGCCGAAGACAGCACCGAAGAACTGGTTGGCCGCCAGACGGAAGACTGGGGTGTTGAGATTTCCCCATCGCAGTACCACGGCCTCTCGCTCACCTTCAAAGCTCCTGATGGCTCCGACCGTTTAGTCGAGATCGAAGTTGATCAGGGCAATCTTGTTGTTCGATCATACCGGGGCGACGAGCCGGACGCCAAAATGATCGTTGCGTCCGACGCCACCTATGTCACCTCCTGTTCCGAGATCGGGCTACTCGGCCGCAAGGTAATCCGGTATGAGCCTGAGGATGCTGACTTTCATGGCGGTGAAGTCCCGAGCAACATGGCCACCTTCGCGACCGAGGTCGTCGCTACCGGCGATAAGTTTCAGGCCAGCCTGGAATGGATCGGCGAAGGGGAGGATGGGGACTATCGTCCGCAAGACCCCAATGACCGTCCGATCCTTCGCTTCGATGTTTCACAGAAGGGCGAGAACGGGGAATGGGAGGACGTTCCCGACAGTAGTTACTGCATGCAGCTTGATGCCCGGCTTCCCCGCGCAACGCGCGAACTCGCAGCCAACCTGATCCTTAGAACAGTCGAGGAGGCTCATGCGGCGGGCCTGTCGCTCAAACGCGTCTGCGAGCGCTTGTCCTGGATGGATGAGGCTGCCGCCAAAACGGGCGCCACCACACCCTTCCTCAAAACCGAACTCGTTGCCGCCGCGGAGTAACTCAGTCCAATGACCAAGAAATCCAAAACCGCCGAAGCTCGCTATACCGTCATCCTCGACAATTGCGGCAATCCTGATCGTGGCCAAGATCCCTCGCGCCGGCTGCCCGGTACCGTTCGGAAAGTCGTTCCCGTTGACGATTTCGCATCGGCCTCCAAGGCCTGCCGCGATTACATCGAAGAAAATGACCTCGGCGGCGGCAATTGGACGGGCGGTGAAATCCGGGAGAACGGTAAGGTTGTCGGCAAAGTCGGCTACAATGGGACTGTCTGGCCGGCCGGTGGATTTGCCGTCGGCATGAAACCGCTCTGGCCAGAGCCGAAAGAGGAAGAGCCTAAGCCGAAGGATCCCCTCGAATGGGAGACGGCCCAGATCGACACGCCGTTCGGACCCATTCTGGTCGGAGGCTGCTTCCGGATCGGCAACGTGAAAAGCGCCGAGGGCAAGTTTGCCGTTGATGGTCAGCACTACGAGTTCATGACCTACGCGACATTTGACGAGGCTGGGCTCAAGGAGATCCAGCCCCACCACCTCCTCAAAAATGGCGTCTTTTCAGATTCTGTAGCCACGCCGAAGAAGGTCAAAGATGCCATTCAGGCAGCGGTCGCCGCTTGGGCTGCGATTCCGGCCAATATGGCGCTGATCGTCCGGAACGAAATCAAAGATCAGAAGAAATCGATCCAACACGTCGAGCGGCAAATTGCCAGCTATGAGCAGCAACTCGCCAAAGCTCGAGATGAGCTGGCAGGCCATCAAGCCCAGATTGTGGAGCTTGAGGAGAAAGCCTCTCAACTCGGGTCCAACTCCTAGAGTTGGCGGGCTCAAGAGAATTCAGGTTAACCGAATTCGGATTTTCCGGCCGCGAACTGTGACAAACGCGATTTAAAACCATAAAATCTGAATATTCAAATCGTTCGAGTGCAATCTATGCTCCACGCCGTCGCGTTCTTCTGTCCCCCGCTTGCCTTGGTTCTTGCCCGAAAATGGGGGCCAGCACTCGGCAACAGCCTCCTTTACGGCGCTTCATGGCTCCTCGTTCTTCCGATCATCGGCATGTTCTCCGGCCTTGTGGATTCCTTGGCCGGGCTGCTGTTCGCATCAATCGCACTTATTCTGTTCCTCCCGTTCGTTCTGTTGCTCGGCTTACTCTTTTTCGGAGGGTTCCTCGCAACAGTCGGCTTGGTGGGGCTGATAGCCTTCGTCTGCTGGTTGGCATCCATTCTACATGCCTGGAAGGTTCTGTCCGGCATTAGCCGCGAGCGCCATGAACGCGAATTGATCGAAACGATCAATTCCCTAAAGGCGGGCAATACATAGTCGCTGGAGACGTAACTAAGATACGAGAGGGGCCCGCTAAGGGCCCCTCATTCGTTATTCACCAAGCTGCCCGAGGTATCCGTCGCTTCCAACGCTCTCCACGGGGCAAATCTTCGGCCGAGGCCACCGCCTTCCGCTTTGCCTTGAATATCGGGAGCGGGACGACAACTGCCGATGCCACTGGTACCCGTATTTCCTGGGCCGGTAGGGTTTCTTGGGTTTCCACGTGTTCGACAGGATGAACCACCGGCGCGGCCTCAGCCTTGCGTCTGCGTTTGATCACTGATGGTGCAGCCTCCTCGTAGGCAGGTACTGCGACCTGCGGCTCCATCGGCACCTCAAGAGCTGGCACCGTCGGAGCGATCGGAAGGCTCTCTAGAATCCGGCGCTCAACCGCCGGAGTTTCGGCTTTGCTCGCATCAGAAAACCCCTGATCCGCAGTATGTCGACTTGGAACAGAGATCTTTTGTTTCGGCTCCAGCACAAACCGTTGGAACTTCGAAGGTTGTTGAGACGAAAGCTTGGAGCGTTTTACTTCGAACGTAAAAGATGGGGATGTTTTCTTCATCTGAAAACCAACCATGTCCCATGTATCGGCCTGAACCGTAGAGGGGAATGGATAAGAGATTCTTTCTAAATCAGATCGGGATTCGACCTGACATCTTGAACACAGGTCTTGGGTAAACCCCAAAACTGCATCGGCCAGGCCTGCAGCCTCATAGCACGGCCCGAAGACGAGGCAAAATCCACAATGCTCGATCTCTTTGACGCGGCTGGCGACCTCTCCGCCGCCATTGAAGCTCTCCACGCCGCCACAGCCCTTTATACGGCAGAACCTGTGGTCGACGTTCTCCTTGACCGAATCGGCTGGCCCGATGCCCAAGGCAGGCTCGTCGATCCCAGCGCCGGCGATGGCATGTTCATGGTCCGCGCACTCAGCCGTCTCGACCTCCCGCCCGACGCCTTCAGCGAGGTCTCCCGTGTTCAAGGCTGGGAGCTTCATCCCGGAGCCATGCGATCCGCCCGGGAACGGGTGCAATCGCACCTGATCAGCAACGGCTGGTCGATTGTTTCTGCTCACAAAGCCGCCCAGACCGTCGTTCACCACGGGGACTTCCTAACCGGCGGCCCCGCGCCTGGCACGTTCCGCTTCTGCGCAGGAAATCCCCCTTACCTGCGCTACGGCCATCTGCCTGAGGTGCTGAAGGATCTGTATCGGCCGATTCTGCCCGACTTCGCCCGTGGCGACCTCCTCCATGCCTTCCTTGACCGGTGCGTCTACAACATGCCGCCAGACGGCATCATCGGCTTCGTCACCAGTGACAGGATTTGGGTAAACGACACAGCCGCCAATCTCCGCAAACAGCTCGGACACAAAGTCGGCATCAACCACATCTCCAGGCTCGATGCGAGCTCCAGCTTCTACATGCCCAAGACACGTCGGAAAGGAACGCCTCCGCGTATCCATCCGGTGGAAGTTGTGCTCACGCCCTCGGCGCAGGCAAAGATCCCTCTCGGCAAGCTGCCGGTTTCGCCCGACGACGCCCTGGATCAGCATGATGGGCCGACCCTGGCCGATATCGCCACCGTGCGCCTCGCCCCATGGCTCGGGCCGCATGGAATTTTCACCATCGACGCCCACCAGGTCGGACGTTTCCCCGATGCCGATCTTCTGCCGGCGGTCGATAGCGATGACATCGATCCGGCCACCGATACATTACGGCCGGCGACCCGCTATGCCTTTCGCACCCTTAAGGACAGGGAGCCGACAGGTGCCGTGAAGGATCACCTGCAGGCAACACTCGCCCGCATGCCGAAGCGGGGGCAGAAGGGTCGCTGGTGGATGCCCCCAGAGGCCATCACCCTGCCACTCGATAGGCCTGCGCTTCTGATCCCGCGCATTGGCCGTAAGATCCGGACCATCCGGCTGGAGCCGGGCATCCTCCCGATCAATCACAACCTCTATGTGGTTTCCGCCGGTCCGGACCACTCGCTCGAATCCATTCAGGAGGTCCTGCAAAGCAACGAGACCCAAGACTGGGTCGTGAGGAACGCTCCGCCGCTGGAAAACGGATACCTCGACATCAGGGCAGGGCTGCTACGCCGAATCCCCATTCCCGGATCTTTCAGCCCGAAGACGCCAAACGTCCAAGGCTAAACCCCAGAAATTTGATCCAAGGAAAAGGCACGCGGCCATGATCTCTTGCATCTTCACCGACAACCTCAACTGCCGCGGCCAGTTCCGCCGGCTGCGTTCTGTCCGCGATGCTCTCGACCAGATCCACGCGTCGTTCGGTACGGTTAAAGAACTCATCGTTCTGGATAGCAGCGACAGAATCCTCGCTTTCATCCCAGCCCGCACGACCAGCGGCGAACTGAAAGTCTGGGACTACCGCACCAGCAAGTTCGCCGACCCCCCGGTTCTTTTGCGGTCAGGCGCGAACTTCGCCTCCTCGGTCGCCAGCGACGAAATGCAGGAAGCCTTCCAGCGCGAGATTCTCGACCGCGCTACCTGCAGCGCTGCGCCGTTGCCGCTGGCTGCCTGATCTTCCCTCCATACCAGGACAACCCCATGAGCGCTCTCGATGAGAAGCGTCGGTTTGCCGCCGATGCGGAATGCAGCACGTTTGATTTCGGCTACGAGTTCAAGGATGCCTCAGGCTGGGAATGGACGACCCCAGGCAATCACTGGGAAAAGCCGATCTTCCTCTTCGCCGATGATCGAGATGCACCCTCGATTCCCGGCACCCTTCACATCACTTTTGTTGACGGCACGGACGAGATTGAAGAATCTCACGCCAACATCCTCGGCCAGGTGATCCAGGGCCGCTCATCCTCTCAACAGTCCACCTTAGCGGGCACGCCCGCGAGTCCTGACACGAAGATCGTGAAGATCGTCTATCAGGTTGTCGCCTTGATGCCCGCTGCCGACGCTCATTGGGCGCAGCACTCGAAGGCAGAAAAGGCCCTCAGCGAGATCAATGAGGGCGACTGGATTGGCTGCGAAATCGTCGGGTCGATCCAGAATATTCCCGACGATCAGGTGCGCGACGAGCTTCTCGCGATCGGCAACGACGGCACCTTCTTCGATGACGTCCTCAACGATGGCGACAAGAACGACGCCTCCGCTTTAGACCAGGAGTAGACCTCGTGGAACAGCTAGGGCCTGTTAGGGCTTGATCCAGTCGAGGGCAGCGGCAAGACAGAGAATGCCCATGAAGGATGATGCGGTCTTCTCGTAGCGAGTTGCAATAGCCCGCCATTCTTTGAGCCTGGCCCACAGACGCTCGACGACATTGCGGTTGTTGTAGATCCAGTCAGGGCAGGCGACTGGTGCCTCGTGGCGCTGCGGCGGGATCGCCGGTCGGGCTCCCATGCTCCAGACATGCTCGCGAAAGGCATGGCTGGTGTAGCCGCGATCCGCCACAACCCAGGTCGGCACACCTGGTAACTGCTCCAGCAGCGGAAGGGCGTGCGGCAGCTCGTGCGCTTGGCCAGGCGCGATCCGAAAGGCGACGGCGCGTCCAAGACCGTCCGCGATCACGCAAGCCTTGGTGCCATAGCCGCCACGAGAGCGGCCAAGTGCTTCACGATCGTCTCGCTCAGCTTGAGAGCCCCTTTTCGCGCAGCTCCTGCGGCCTTCTGGTGAGCCCGCACGTTCGTCCCGTCCAGGAACGTCATTCCCAGATGCACGCCACGCTCCTGCACGAGGCTCAGCAGACGCTCCCAAACACCCAGACGGGCCCAGCGGATGAAGGTTTGAGCGGCCCGCCACCAGGGCCCCAATTCAGTGGGCACAGAGCGCCACTTGGCTCCGTTTTGATGGCGCCAGAGGATCGCCTCGAGCGTCCGTCGCAAATCCTGCGGCTTGGTTTTACCCTTCGGACGACATTGCTCCACCAAGGGCTCCAGCATCGTCCATTGCATATCCGTCAGCATCGCTCTTCCCTCGTCAGGAAGAGCAAAACGCCTCTACACTCAATGGGTTCAAGCCCTAACAGGCCCTAGCTCTGTTTTCGTTTCCGGAGCCTCCGCCGCCCGTTGAGATTCTTGAGAAAACCACAGCTCTCGCTCGACCTGACTTCGCCGCCTACGATTACATCATCGTGGCGTTCAGCGGCGGCAAGGACAGCCTCGCGTGTCTCCTCGTCATTATCCAAGAGCTCGTCGAAGCTGGTATTCCGCTCGACATCATAGAATTGTGGCATCACGACGTTGACGGGAGGGAAGGATCGTCCCTGATGGACTGGCCTGTCACTCGCGCTTACTGCGAGGCCGTAGCAAAGGCCTTTGGACTCAAACTCTACTTTTCCTGGCGCGAGGGCGGTTTCGAGCGCGAAATGCTTCGCGAGAACAGCCGTACTGCGCCCACTCACTTTGAAACGCCTGAGGGCGTGAAAAGCGGCGGGGGACAAGGCGGTAAATTCGGCACGCGGCGGAAGTTCCCGCAGGTTAGCGCGGACCTTTCCGTAAGGTGGTGTTCGTCCAGTTTGAAGGTGGATATATCTTCGATGGCGATCACCAATCAGGACCGATTTCTTGAGAAACGGACGCTGTTCGTCACCGGCGAACGGGCCCAAGAATCTGCGGCGCGATCAAAATACCTGACCTTCGAACCGCACAGAACTGATCGCCGGAACGGCACTCGCCGCATGCGTCATGTCGATCACTGGCGGCCGATACACGGTTGGAAGGAAGAAAAGGTTTGGGCCATCATCGAGAAGTTCGGTGTTGCAGCTCATCCGGCTTACGATGCCGGCTTCGGTCGGGTATCCTGCATGAACTGCATATTCATGTCGCCCAATCAGGCCGCAACGATCCAGACATTCGCCCCAGGTAAGCTCGCGCCAATCGCGGCCTATGAGAAGGAGTTCGGCTGCACAATCCACCGGACGCTGGACGTCGTGGCACGTGCGGCGAAAGGCACTCCGTACGAAGCCGCGACCCGGGACTCCATGGCGCGGTGTCTTTCGGAAGCCTTTGACGAGCAAGTCCTCCTGCCGGCAGGACGGTGGAAGCTGCCCGCAGGCGCCTACGGCGAATGTTCGGGGCCCACGTGAGATTCTTTATGGCACACATTCTCAAATCATACGTGGCCGTTATGAGCGGCCCGGACGGGAGTGAGCAGACGGTAACCGTGGAGGTGGAAAGCCTCCCCGGTTACACAATGCTCGATGATCTGGATGAGATTCTTCGATCGGCTCAGAAGAGATGCGCCGCTAAGACCCTCGTCCATGAGGACTACACATCGGACAGTGACTATTTGAATGATCTCGATGCCCGGGCCGAGGGATATCATCTGCTGTCCGTCCATAAGCCCGGAGTGCTCAAGCGGTTCTCCTATGAGGGCTTCGTCGGGGAAAACGACGAGAAACTCTACACTGGCCCGGTCCAAGCCGTCGACGACGACGAGGCCGACTTCGCTGCCCGATGGGGTATCGCCCTTCAGGCTGGCAGCCTCGCTGGACATACGCTGATCAACGACATTGATGCATTCTCGGAAGCACTGGATCACGTCACGGTTGTCCAATGTGTTGAGAACCCTGTGAGCCTCAATGAGCTTGCCGAGGCGGTTCGGTCCCTCGTAGCCGCTGACACGCTCGGTGCGCCAGTTTCCGACCTGATCGACGACCTGGCAGCCTTAACCGCGTTTATCCCAACCGACACTATGGCACCTGTGGTCTCCGCCTGACTGCTTCCAGCCTCAATCCTGAATTCATAACGCCTAAGCTGTCTGGATGCGAGACCTCCTTGGCATGAGCAACGACCCGGAGGGCTTGCGGCAAAGCGTCTGAATCGGGCGGCTTGAAGCGCCGGTTGGCCAGCTTCGGCTCGGCGGCCAAGCGGCTCCGCACAACCTCGTCTGGTGATCGCCCCTTCAACACGCGCTGGCGTCTCCGGTTGTAGGCCTGGTTGAAGCCCTTGAGCAATTTCTCCAGATCCCGATGGCTGTAGATCGTGATCCCCAGCACCTCACGCTGCACCCGGCCATTGAAGCGCTCCACGAGACCGTTCGTCTGCGGCGTATAGGGCTTGGTCTTTCGATGCTGCACCTTCAGCCTGCGGCAGGCCTCCTCGAAGCCATCAGCCGTGAAGCAGGATCCTCTGTCCGTCAGCACGTGCGTGACCTTGAAGGGGAACGCGCGAACCGCCTCTTTCAGGAAGGCGACCGCACTTGTGGTCAGCTCGTCGTCCTTGACCGCCAGGTGCACCCAGCGGGAGCAGCGGTCGATGGCCACATACAGATAGCGCTTGCGGCTCTCCCCATTGGCGGTTCTCAGCTTGGGCAGGTGCTTGATGTCCATGTGCACGAAGCCGAGGTCATACTCCTTGAACGTGCCGCTCTCCCGTTTGCGCTGGTGAGCCGGCGGCAGCCGCCCCAGCCCTTCAGCCTTGAGGATGCGGTAGACCGCATCCCGGTGGAGATGCGGCA
>NZ_JBVVAK010000034.1:0-66510 GCF_055792825.1 Microvirga sp. GN3 | reverse complement strand
GTCGACGAGCTACATCCAGCGCCGGCTGCAGATCGGCTACAACCGCGCCGCCTCGCTGATGGAGCGGATGGAGAACGAGGGCATCGTCGGGCCCGCCAACCACGCCGGAAAACGCGAGATTCTGATCAATCATCTCGATCTGGACGATTGATCGCTTGGCCCGATGAGACGGACAAAAGGCGGCTCTCACGAGCCGCCTTTTGTTATGCCGTGAGCTTTACTGGATGACCTGCACGACAGTTCGGGTATCCGGATCGACCAGGACGGTCCGGTCATTCACGATCGTGTAGCTGTAATTGTCCCGAAGACCGACACTGGGGGGAACGTCGTAGAGCCTCACCCGTGACGGGACTGGCTGGCCGACGACGATTTCTTCAGTGACGCGCATCGTGGGACGGCGCTGGGCGACGACATAGGTGCGGACCCTGGTCGATTCTTCGGCTGAGAGAACGCCGCCGACAGCGGCGCCGGCAACACCGCCGACAACGGCACCGACCGGGCCACCAATGACAGCCCCTGTCACGGCACCGCCCGCGGCGCCCGTCGCTGCGCCCGTTTCGGTGCTGCTCTGGCAGGCGGCAAGGGGTAGAGCCAGAAGGGTCAGGAGGGCAGCCGAGTTTAAGACATGATTGCGCATGACGGATTCCTTTCCGATTAGCACCATGCGAACGCCGGAAAGCTTGGCCGGTTCCCTCATTTCCCAATGGGACGATCTCGGACCTGAAAAGTGTGAGCAGGCGAGGCCTTTGTCCTTGCCGTTTCCGTCCTCAAATGCATCTCTCGTGGCGGATAGGAACATGGGTTGGGAGGATAGAATGGCTGAACGTTCCAAGGTTGCGATCGTAACCGGGGCTGGAACCGGGGTCGGCAAGGCGATCAGCGCCGGTCTCCTGAAGGTCGGCTACAGCGTCGTCATGGCCGGGCGGCGGAAGGATGCTCTGGAAGCAGCCGCGAGAGAGATTCGGGAAGAGGGCGCTTCGATCCTCCTCGTGTCGACCGACGTGACGGATCCGGCCTCCGTCGCAGCCCTGTTCGCCGCCACGAAGCAGGCTTTCGGAAGGCTCGATCTTCTCGTCAACAATGCAGGGATGGGCTCTCCGGCCGTTCCTTTCGAGGAAATTCCGCTCGACCAGTGGCAAAAGGTGGTCGCGACCAATCTGACCGGGACATTCCTGTGTACGCAGGAGGCCTTCCGGATCATGAAGGATCAGAACCCGCGAGGTGGGCGGATCATCAATAACGGTTCGGTTTCGGCTTATGCTCCGCGTCCGCTGTCGGCTCCCTATACGGCGACGAAGCACGCTGTTCTGGGGCTGACGAAGTCTACATCTCTTGACGGTCGCGCCTACGACATCGCCTGCGGGCAAATCGATATCGGCAATGCCGCCACGGACATGACCGCCAGGATGACCGACGGTGTGCTGCAGCCCAACGGGACGCTGGCTCCCGAGCCGCGGATCGATCCCAAGCACGTGGCGGATGCGGTGGTCTACATGGCCGGATTACCGCTCGATGCGAATGTGCTCACCATGACCGTCATGGCCACGAAGATGCCGTTCGTCGGGCGAGGATGAGACACATTGCCGTGAAAGGGGCATTTCCACCTGGGAAGTAAGCTGGACTGCTCCATCTCACTGGAATGGCCGGTCCTAAATCAGCCGCGATGGTCGGCTTCCATTCAGCTTGTCCCAAGCAGGATTCGAAGCAGCGGCACCGGCACGGCCTGAACGTTCGTGCCGAGCACCTTCCCGTGGAGTGTAATTGTCCGATGACGGCGACGGAATGAGCGCGATCCTCGTCAAGATCTTCGCAACAGCCCTGACCCTGAGCCAAGTCCTGGTCGATCCAGACTCGGTCAGGACGAGTTTCGATCCCGCGCGGGATCAGGAGCAGGTGTCGCAGATCCTGAAGAATGGCTGCACCCATATGCGGCGTGCCTTCGATATCGAGGACATCAATCTCGACGATCTCATCGCCACAGCCATGGACGACCCGCAGGCCATCACGGGCGATCTGAAGGTGCTGCAGGGGCTGAGCTTCAACGATCTGCATGCGAGCTATCGTCAGTTCTGCAAAGACGAGAAGGTGGATCCTTCGCCCGTCGATCTCAGCGAGGTGATCTCCTATTACAATGCGGCCGTCGCCGGGCTTCCCGATGCCGGAAAACTGAAAGGTCTCAAGCTGCCGGGCGTCAGCGTCATTCTGGACGGAAATGGCAGGCGCTTCGCTGAGGTGTATGAGCCCGATCACCGGCGCATCTGGGTTCCCTTATCGGACATTCCGAAGAGCGTGCAACAGGCCTTTGTCTCGGCGGAGGACAAGCGCTTCTATCAGCACAAAGGCGTTGACGAGCGCGGTGTGATCCGCGCCTTCGTGGGCAATCTCGCCAACCCCGGGCGGCCTGCGGGGGGCTCGACCATCACGCAGCAGGTGGCGAAGAACCTGCTCGTCGGCGACGACGTCACTTACGACCGCAAGATGCGGGAGATGATCGTCGCCTCCCGCATCGAGCGCGTGCTCAGCAAGGCGGAAATCCTCGAGATCTATCTCAACTCGATCTATCTCGGTCGCTCCTCCTGGGGCATCGAGATGGCGGCGCAGAGCTATTTCGCGAAGGGCGCCAAGGAACTGTCCGTATCCGAAGGAGCGCTGCTCGCGGGGCTGACGAAGGGGCCGAATTACTACAATCCCGACACGAAGCCCGACCGAGCCCAGGAGCGCATGGCCTATGTGCTGAGCCGCATGCAGGATGACGGGTTCCTGAAGCCCGATCAGGTGCAGCAGGCCGTCGCGTCCCTGCCGTCGAGGATACCGTTCGAACGCATCAGACGAACGACGGGCTTTCACTTTGTCGATCATGTCAGCCGCGACGCCCGCACGCTCGCCGATATCGAGAGCCTCACGGCAGGCGGCTACACGGTGCGATCCACCATCAACCCCGCTCTGCAGCAGGCGGCGGAGGCTGCCCTGCAGGAGGGGCTTGCCCGCTACGAGTTGAGCATCGGGCGTCAGCGCTACCAGGGCGCCGAGGCGAACCTCGCGCAGGCCGTCAAAGCGCTCGAAGGCACGAAGGATGCTGCGCCGGCCTGGAAGCGGGCATTGGAGGCGGTGCGACTGCCTCTCTATGACGTGCAATGGTCGGCAACTGTCGTAATCGAGAAGGGGAAGGACCGAAAGACCGGAGCCAATGTTCTGCGGGTTGGCCTCGCGGATGGGCGTATTCTGCCGCTGAATGCCTGGGGGGCGGCGCGGCGCGATCTCAAGCTCCATGACGTGGTGCGCGTCCAGGTCATCGAGCAGAAGGGCAAGGGGGCGGTTCGCGCCGATTTGAGGACGCCGCCTTCCGTGCAGGGCGGGGCAGTCGTTCTGGAGAACAGGACCGGCCGCATCCTCGCCATGACGGGCGGGTTCTCCTATCCGTTGAGCCAGCTCAATCGGACAACGCAGGCTCACCGGCAGCCGGGCTCCGCCTTCAAGCCGCTGACCTATCTGGCGGCTCTGTCGAAGGGTTTGCAGCCCAACACCTTGATCTGGGACGCGCCGGTGACGCTGCCCCCCGTGGGCGGCGAGGCCAATGCACGGGCCGGCGACTATTGGAGCCCGAAGAATTTCGACGGGGGACGCTCGGGCATCATGACCCTGCGCCGGGCCCTCGAAAACTCGAAGAATCTGGTGACGGCACGTCTGCTCGACGGCGGCATCGAATCCTCGCCGGAGCAGAGCCTGAAACGGGTGTGCGAGCTCGCGCTCGAGGCGCAGCTCTATCTGGAATGCACGCCGCATTATCCGTTTGTTCTCGGTGCGCAGCCGGTGCGGATTCTCGATCTCGCCGCTTTCTATGCGGCCGTTGCCAATGAGGGTGCCATGCCGGTTCCTCATGCCATCGAGAGCGTGGAGGAGAACGGGCGTGTCATCTACAGCCGGAAGACCAAGTCGCTCGCGAGGCTCGGTTCGGCCGATGCGGCCGCGTTCTATCAGCTGAAGACCATGCTGCAGGGCGTGCTGGAGCGCGGGACGGCTCGTTCGCTGAAGGCGCTTGCGCCCTATGCTGCGGGCAAGACCGGAACCTCGGACAACGAGAACGATGCCTGGTTCGTGGGCTTCACTAATGACGTCACCATTGCTGTCTGGGTGGGGCATGACAATGCCGACGGCAAGCGCCGGACGCTCGGGCGCGGGCAGACCGGCGGCAAGGTGGCAGCTCCCATCTTCCAATCGATCCTTCAGGCGGCATGGGAACACCATGCGCCGAAGTCGCCCCTCAGCCCGCCATCGCCCCAGGCAGCCAAGCAGCTCATCGCTTTGCCGATCGATCTCAACACCGGCGATCGGTTGACAGAAGGGCAGGGCCATGGCTTCACGGAATATTTCCGCCTAAGCTGGTTCGGACGGTTGAACGAGACGCAGTTCCGCCTCGTGCCGCAATCGGACGTGTATGCATTCCGCAATCCCGATCCGTGGAGCGACGGCGAGGAGAGGGGCGGGCCCGACTACTACGAGGATGGGCCCTATGCGCAGGGACCGGGCTGGCTCGACAGCCTGCGCCAGAACGCTCCCCCGTCACGCCGTCAGGCCGAGCCCGAGCGAGGCTTTCGCTGGTGGTGGGAGGACGATGCCCCCCGGCGGCCCCGGCGGATCGATCCCGATTACTTCTGGCGCAACGGACAGGTTTATTGATGACATCGAAGACGTCTTTCGGACGGGCACTGACCGTCCTTGCTGCTCTTTTTGTCTCCGCCGGGGCGCCCGAAGCGCAGGAGTTCAAGATCGACGAGGTACCGTCCGTGACGGCCGTGGCGCCGTCAAAGTTGAAGCCGAAGACCATCCTCTTCAGCGACCACCGAGACGACAAGCTGGCCGATGCCGGAACAGGCCTGATCCGCTTCGAAGATTGGGCGCGCGAGAGGCCTTTGCAGAAGCAGCTTCTGAGTCTTTTTCCGGATTATGTCGAACCGACCATCAAGGTCTCGGTTCACGGCATCCCGAGATCCTATACCGAGAAGCTCCACATGTATGTGGTGGAGGCCCGCTTCCTGATCGGCAAGGCACCGGGTGCCATCGATCTTGGGCGCTATACGCAGCTCGAGGTGCTCGAAAAGATCGATCCTTCCATCAAGCATCGCCGCATCGATGCCGAGCAGGCTGCACCGCAGGCGGATCCTCAGAGCGCCCATAACCGCCATCCGAACCGCCGCTGGTGCGAGGCGGAAGGAAGCCTCTGTATCGAATCCCGCTATCCGCTGGAAGGTAAGCTTCCGGTCGGCATCAGGCTTGCCAACAAACTGGAGGAAGGCGGTAAGAAGATCTCGGAATCCATGGATTTTCAGACAGAGATCCGTGTGCTGCCGCTGGAGGAAATCGGCCGCAGCAATTTCGCCAGGCTGACCGGCCTCGATGCGCCCGTTGCCGGGGTGCTCGAACAGACGATCTTCCATGTCAATCAGGTCATGCAGTTCGGAAAATTGCTGGCGATCCTGCAGCCGCATCCTTCGGATCCCGGCAAGTCGGTCGCCACCGTCTTCATGGCGCTTGCGGTCGAGACCGATGTTCTGGAGCGCAAGAAGGAGTTCGAGAGCGTTCCCGTGCTGCGTAACCTCATCCCGGCTCAGGTTCTCATGGGGAAGAGCTCGTTCAACTCCGGAAGCTCCATCAGCGCCGGGCTTCCCGATTATGTCCGCAATCGTATCCGCGCCATTGCCGGGCAGTTCGAACAGTGATCTGTCGGGTGCTGACCCCACGAAAAAGCCCCGTTCCAATTAGGCCGAACGGGGCTGCAGAGTGTGCGGAGGCGACAAGGGGTTGCGGGGAATGGTGCCTCCGTACCAAACCAAGTGTTCAGCTTGTTCAAGGTTCCTTGGGAAATGCCATTCTTGAACCTTGGCAGGCATCAATTTTCCTTGATTGCGCCATGATCCCGGCTCTCACTAATCCTTTGTTGCCGTGACGGGCAGCGCGAAGGACACGCCGCGCCGACGCAACAATCCCGTTTCAAGAGTGTCGGAGTTGTCAGTCCGAGTTCTTCCTCCCGAACTTGCCTTCCTTGGCTCACGCTGAGGAAGGCATTTTGTTGGGACCTCGAACGGCCGCTCATGGTGCCAAGCTTCGAAGTCCTTCCGTTCGGTGCCGCGCCCTGTTATCTCCCCCAAGTTGTTGATTGATACGACCGAGATGAAGAGGTGCCTCTGATGGCCAAGGCCATTCACTCCATGATCCGGGTGCTCGACGAGCAGCGCTCCCTTGCCTTCTACGACAAGGCTTTCGGTCTCAAAGTGGCGGAGCGTCTGGCATTCGAAGGCTTCACGCTCGTCTATCTCAGCAACGGAAACAGCGAGTTTGTGCTGGAATTGACGATCAATCATGGCCGGACGGAGCCTTATTCGCTCGGCGATGGATACGGGCATCTGGCATTCTCGGTCGACGATCTGGAAGCGGAGCACGCCCGGTTCGAATCCCTCGGTCTCAATCCGACGCCGCTCAAGGAGCTCAAGCTTGAGGGCAAGCCTCCTGCTCGGTTCTTCTTCGTTCAGGATCCGGACGGGTACAAGATCGAGATGCTCCAGCGTGGCGGTCGCTACAAGTAGCCTCAGCCGCAGATCACCCGTCAGTTTTTTGTCCTAGAGAGATCCTGTGGCCATCCGTCCGATTGTTCGCTTTCCCGATCCTCGTCTGCGTCAGAAGGCGGAGCCGGTTGACGATATCGACGAGGATGTGCGGGCGCTTGCCCGGGATCTGACGGAGACGATGCATGCCGCGCCCGGGATTGGCATCACGGCGCCGCATATCGGGATCCTCAGGCGGCTTGTGGTGATCCAGTTGGAATCCGACCGCGAGCCGCACATCTATCTCAATCCGGACGTGGTCTGGTCGTCTTCCGATATGGTCCGGCACGTGGAGGGGAGCGTCTCCATGCCGGGCGTGACCGATGAGCTGGAGCGTCATGCCCGGGTTCGGGTGCGCTACCGGGACCTCGATGGGACGGAGCGTGAGGAGGAGGCGGAAGGCCTGATGGCCGTCTGCCTCCAGCATGAGATCGATCAGCTCGACGGCATCTTCTGGATCGACCGTCTGTCGAAATTGAAGCGAGACCGCCTGATCAAGCGGTTCGAAAAGCTCCAGCGCATCAGGGACTGATGGTGGAGTTGCTCTGATGGTGGAGTTTGAGAAACGTGATTGAAGTTTACCGCATCGAGACCGTGGCTTCTGAAGAGGCTGGTGGGGAAATCATCCGCCGGATCATGGTCCGCACCGATTCCATCGAGAAGGCGAAGGAGAGGGCGCTCAAGGTGTTCTCCCTCGCGCGGCGCCCGCAATCCCGCGATCCTGAGGTCGAGGCGGTTCGTGTTCTGAACGGAGCCGGCCATGAGGTCTTTTCGATCAGTACCAGGGATTAGGTTCCTGCCTCTGACACGGGCCAGCTGGGGATAAGCCAAACTCCATTTGACAGCGTGCGCATTCACCGGTACTTGCGCGCCTCCATCGCAAGAAACGCTCACCTGGAGCGGGCGATACGAGACAATGCGCGGGCGTAGCTCAGTCGGTTAGAGTGCCGGCCTGTCACGCCGGAGGTCGCGGGTTCGAGCCCCGTCGCCCGCGCCACTCTCCCTAAATGCTGTAGCAGCGATACTGTCTTCGTCCGTCGAGATTTCTCCAGTCGAAGCGACGGGCTCTCCATTCGCATTCCCGAACGAACAAAGGAGCCGCGAGGGCTCCTTTGCCGATCATTCAGGATCTGAGCAGGGCATCAGGCGATCTTGCCGCCGCCCTGCTTGGTGATGACGAGCACGGAAGGACGGGTCGGCAGGTTGTCCTTGAAGTCCGGCCAGCGGGTGATCGGATTTTCGAAGGTCGAGGTTGCACATTCCTCCGCCTCGCCGGGATGCTGGACGGCAAGGAAGAGCGACTCGTCGTCCGGGGTGAAGAAGGGACCGCATAACTCGCCGCCGACCGGCACGCGGAAGAAGTGCCTGGACGTGCCGCGCATCTCGCCCTCGGTTTCCAGAGCCCACAAGCCGTCCGCACGGCCGGTCGCCTTGGCGTTGTTGCCGTCGGTGGAGATCCACAGGCGACCCTGACTGTCGATGGCACAGTTGTCCGGCATGCCGAACCAGCCGTTCTTCGTTGTTTCCGACGAGAAGGTCGCGCCGACCGAAGCAACGGACGGGTCTCCGCATTTCACCAGGACTTCCCAGGTGAAGGCGGTTGCAGCGTGATTGCCGCCTTCCGGCATCATCTCGACGATATGGCCGAAGGCGTTGTTGGCGCGCGGGTTGGCCGGATCCACCTGATCTTCCTTGCGGCGCGTGTTGTTCGTCAGCATGACGTAGACGCGGTTGGTCTGAGGATTGGCCTCGATGTCTTCGGGGCGATCCATCTTGGTGGCGCCGAGAAGATCTGCCGCGCGGCGGGTCTCGATCAGCACGTCGGCCTGGCTCTTGAAGCCGTTGGCCTCGGTCAGCGGCCCCTGGCCGTGGATCAGCGGCAGCCAGGTGCCCTTGCCGTCCGGGTTGTACTTGGCGACATAGAGGGTGCCTTCGTCGAGCAGGCCGAGATTGGCCGCCCGGTTCTGCGTGTCTACCTTGCCGGCAGTGACGAACTTGTAGACATAGTCGAAGCGCTCGTCGTCGCCGAGATAGATCACATAGCGGCCGTCGCTGTTGGTAATTCCGGCAGCGCCTTCATGTTTGGTGCGGCCCAGTGCCGTGCGCTTCTTCGGCACGAAGTTCGGATCGAAAGGATCGATCTCGACCACCCAGCCGAAGCGGTTCGCCTCATTGGGTTCCTTGGTCAGGTCGAAGCGGTCGTAATACTTGCCCCAGGCATAGGCAGGCGTGCCGAGGCCATAGCGCTTGTAGTTCTTAGCTTCGGCATGATCGTCGCCGAGCTTGCCCCAGAAATAACCGTTGAAGTTCTCTTCGCAGCTGAGCCAGGTGCCCCAGGGGGTCACGCCGCCGGCGCAGTTGTTGATCGTGCCGTTCACCTTGTGGCCGGTGGCATCGGCCGAGGTCTTCATGCGGTCGTGGCCGGCGGCGGGGCCGGTGATGTCCATCGGCGTCGCGGCCGTGATGCGACGGTTGTACTTGGAATCCTTCACCACCTGCCATCGGCCGTTCACGCGGCGGATCTCGACGATGGCGCCACCATGGGCCGCAACTTCGATATCGACCAGTTCCTTGGTCATCTTGGAGAAATCGGCATCCTTGGTGTCCTGGATGCCGACACCCGGGAACATCAGTTCCTCGTTGGTGTATTCGTGGTTGGCCACGAGCAGGCCATGGTCGGCCGAACCGTTGAGCGGGATGAAGCCGATGAAGTCCGTGTTGTAGCCGAACTGACGCGCCTGTTTCTCGGCGGTCTGATTCATCGGGTCGAACTCAGGGGCATCGGCGAAGATCGGGTCGCCCCAGCGCAGCAGCACCTGGGCATCGTAGCCCTCGGCCACATGGTGGGTCTGGTCGACACCGGCCTCGATTTCCTTGAAGTTGAAGGACAGGCCGTTCGCCTTCTTTGCCGGCTGCTCATTGGCAGCCAGGGCGCGGGTGCCCACGGTCGCCGAGATCGCGGCGACGGCAAGCGAACCGCGCAGGAGGTCGCGCCGGTTGAAGCGTGTGGCGATGATCTCGCCCATGGTGAGGTTTTGCGTCGGATTAATTCCGACATCGCCCGAATCTTCTAGCTCGCTCGAGCGCATGCGGCCCTTGTGCTCGTCCATATCGGCTTCTCCGTATCTTGGGGACGCAGCCGGATTAGAACTGTTCTATGTAAGTCTGGTGACAGTGCCGCGAAATCAGACCACTTCGGCGGGACATCCTGAGCCAGATCATTTATGGTTGGATAATGAGCAACAATATTTCCGAGCTTCGAGAACAATTATCCGATCAATGGCAGAACGTTGCCATCGATCTGATCCGGAAGGGAATTCCGGCCGACATGGTGTTTGAGTCTCTTTTGACCGTGGGATTGGCCGGCCACGTCGAGCTTCACGGCAAGGATATGACGGCCGGCAAGCTCGTGGCCATTGCCGGGCAATTGTCCGATCAGGTCAGGCGTGAGAAGGAGGCTCTGCAGGAGGCTTCCAACGCGACGAAGAACTAGCCATCCAAATCTGCGCATTCGACTTACGGCTAAAGCGTCATCAAAATTGCACGTGAGGCATTTTCCCGGTGCAACGTCTGGGGTTATTGTCGCGTTAGCTCGGCGAAGTTCTTCGAGGCGGCGTTGGCCGCTTCTCCGCCCAACAGCCACAATGGGGTCGTGCCCTCATGCAGCCGGCGCTCGACAGCAATACCCTGGACCGCTTGATAGCCCTTGGGCGCAAGCAGGGCCATCTCACGAACCAGGATCTCGAAGCCAATCTGCCGATCGAGTCCATGAGTGCGGAGGAGATCGCGCTCGTCGTCGTTCATCTGGAAGAGACCGGCGTTCCGGTTGAATTGGACGATAGACTCGTTTCACCGAATGCGAAGGCCAGCCCGACGCCGGTCAAAAGTGCTGAAATCATTCCCTTCCCGGGTCGTGCCGCGACCACGCGGATGAAACGGCGAACGGCTCCTCTTCAGAAAGCGCCCCAGTCCGAGACAGCCAAATCGGCCGAGCAGGAGAGGCGGACCACCCATTGGGTCGTCGCGGTATCCGGTCTGCTGGTTCTGATACTGCTGGTCGGTCTCGTCATGATGCTGGGTGTCTGATCTTCACATCCTTCGACGAGTGTGACGATGCTCAGAGTTCGGCCTGGGCTTCGCCTATGACGGGAAGTGGCTTGACGGCCGGCCCGCTGAAATGCGTGGCGCTGAGCTGACGTTTCGTTTCGGACGTGAAGCCAAGATCCAGGAACGCCGTTCGCGGATCGAAGAGGGATTTCGCTGCCGCCGTCTCGTCATAGCCGAGAATGGCTTCAAGCTCGGGAACGATCCTTGGTGCTGGGGCTGAGACAATCGCCGCCAGTGCATCCGACGTTGCATCCGGCATGGCGGCAGCCGCGAGCTTGATCTCGCGCGGGCGCTGCGGTGGAAGGGGCACCGTCGCGACGATCTCCTTGAGGCTTTCCGGATCAGCCGAGGCAACCATCGTCGATGTGCTCGGAGCCGGATTCTCAGTCTGCTGCGCGGGTGCGGTGTTCTTGCCGCCAAAGAGATTGGCAAACAGATTGCCGATAGACGGCCCGCTTCCGGCCGAGGCCTGCGTGGCGAGAGAGGCGTTGCGGGACAGGATCTCGGCTTTCGCCAATTCGTAACCTGCCAGCGGCTTGCCGTCGGAAGGAAGGTGAAGGGTCTTCCCATCGGGGAACAGCTGAACAAGCTGCTGCTGGGTCATGCGCGGCCAGGCGCGCACATTGCCGGTATCCACATGGACGAAGGCGGAGGACGCATAATAGCCCACGCCGCCATACTGCATCTTCATGGCGACGGCGCGCAGCCGGGCCGTATCCACATCGGGTAGACGGATATCCATGGCCTTGCCGAGCATGTGCTGGCTATTCTCGGCGACACCGCTCGACCGGCGACGCAAGGCGCCGTTGGTTTCCGGCGACCGATAGGCGGAGATGATGTTGATGGGCTGCGAAGAGCCGGATTCCCGGTAGACTTCCCAGAGAATATCGAACAGGCGCGGATCCATCTTGGCCGGCTTTTCCACACGCCAATCGCGCAGGAACCAGTTGAGCTGCTGTAGCCCGGCGGAGTCGTATTGCCCATTGCGCCGGAAGGTTACAGTCAAGCTTTCCCGCGTGTGAGTATGGAAGAATGAGAGGGTACGCGTCTCTCCGAAAGCGGCGGCATCCTGAACGCGAGCTGTCGCCAGTAGGAGAAAAGATGCCGTACTTAAGAGACTTAATGCCAGATAAGATGCGCTCTTCCTGCCGGGCAGGTAGCTGCGTTTGGACGCAGATACTGCCCTGCGTCCGCCAGCCGATCGTTCGGATCGGGCGAAAATTCGCGCCATGGTTCGTTAGTTCCCGCGTCCCTTGAGCGACGTGTGATCGTTAACCATGGCAAAAATAGGCGCGAACCGTACCTTTTTGCTTAATCAGGAACGCGCAGCGGTCTGATTTCGCTTGGTGCGACCAGAAAGCACCACCACCTTCGTGCCCGTCGGGGTGTGATTGTACAGGTCGATGACGTCCTGATTGATCATGCGGATGCAGCCGGATGACACATTGGTGCCGATGGTCCATGGCTCGAAGGTGCCGTGGATGCGGTAGAGGGTGTCCTTGTTGCCCTGCCAGAGATAAAGGGCGCGGGCGCCAAGAGGATTGCCGGGACCTCCAGGCATGCCGGCACCGCCGGGCAGTTCACCCATCTGCTCCATGAGTTCGGGTTGCCGCCCGAACATCTCCTTCGGCGGATACCAGTCCGGCCATTCCTGCCTGTCCTTGATGGTGGCGGTTCCGGACCAGCTGAAGCCCGAACGGCCGACGCCCACTCCATACCGCACGGCCATGCCATCGCGCATGACGAGGTAGAGATATCGCGCCCGGGGATCGATCACGATGGTGCCTGGCGGCTCGGTCGTGTCGTAATGAACCACCTTGCGCAGGTAGGCCGGATTGATCCTGGATAGCTCGATCCCAGGAACCGGGAAAAGATCGTCGTCGATGGGGGCGTACATGCGCTGATAGGCGGACATCTCCCGCACCGACTGGGCGTAGCCGCGGTGGATCGGCAGACCGGCGCCTACGGCAGCGGCTGAGGCTCCAAGCAGGAAGGTTCGGCGGCTGAGGTCCATTATGCTCTCCCCGACAGACTTAACTCGACAATATGAAGACGCTGGACCCCGCGTCTCGGTTTCATGATAGCTGCTATGCTTCAGGGTTAAGAGAAAGCCTGGCCGTTCACATTCGGGCGAGCGCGGGGCAGGGGCAGCTCATTATGGCGATTGAAAATCTCTCGTGGTCGTGGCTGGCAGGAGTTGCGCTGCTCGGCATCGTGTTCGTTCTGGTCCTCTTCTGGACCCGCAAGCCGCGCTATCGCCGCCACTCGATCATGACGGAAAACGAGCGCGAATTTTACCAGCGTCTTCTTGCAGCATGTCCCGATTGCCAGATCTGGCCCCAGGTTCCCATCCTGGCGCTCGTCCGGCCCGATGCGAAGGAAGGCAGCCGTGCCTTCTGGATCGCCTTCAAGAAGATCTCGAACACGCGCGTCGATTGGGTCGTCATTCAGGACATGGAGGTCATCGCGATCATCGAGCTCGACGACCGCTCTCACGATGCCCGGAAAGATGCGCAGCGTGACAAGGTTCTGAAGTCATGCGGCTATCGCGTCATCCGGTTCAACTCGAACCGCAGGCCCGATCCGCAGCAGATCCACGATGCCATCTTCCAAGTGCAATAGGGACTCAGGCGCGCATTGCCCTTCGTTCGTCTGCTCGGAAGCTCTCAAACACCTCCTCCCGAAGCACATCCGGCCCCGACAGGTAGCGGGCGGAATGATGGAATGGCGTGACGTACCGGACCCCGGCTTCGCGGGCGATGGATCCGGCTTCCCACGCGGTCAGGTGAAGAGACGCGATGGCGAGCGCGCGGTCGCGCTCCAGAAAGACGGCTTCAATGAAGAGTTGGTCGGCTTCGCGGGCGAGCTGCAGGATTTTCGCGCGGTTTTGCGGATGCGGCGCCGCGTCCGTGACATAAGCGACCGCCTGACCGGAGGCGATGTGCAACGCGCTGCCCTTCAGCTCACCCAGGCGGATGCTTCGTCCTCCAGGGATGGCGACGGGATGATCGTCGGGCATACCGAGGCGGACAGCCCGCTTGGCATCGTTGAGCCAGGGGCCGGTCGGAAGATCCAACTCGTTCAACATGCCTCGCCACACATTCACTTGAAGCACCTCCCGTAGGGCGAAGGCGAGGGAAGGGATACCATGGTCGAGGGCGACGCACTCGATCCTGAACTCACCTTCCATCAAGGCGACGCTTTGCGGAAAGACGGGCGGCTCGATCTCGCGTCGGGTGAAGGCTTCACGAGCATGGAACTCAGCAGCTTTCGTCAGACGAAGGCCATCGCAGTCCATCGCTCTCAGGCAGAAATCGACCGAATTCTCGTCCAGAAGATTCCAGGTGAAGCTTCGGATCCTATGTTCCACCTGCGCCACGAAGCCCGGCGGGCCGATGAGGGTCAGGGGAAAGGGGCGGTGAAGGCAAAGGCGAAACAGCCGGTCGAAGCCGGCCATGTGGTCCACGTGCGTGTGTGAGACGAAAACGTGGCTCACCCGCAGCAATTCGCGAGAGGAAAGGGCGCCGACATCGCCAAGATCGAAAAGGATCGCCCGGCGGCCATAGCGAAAATCGAGATAGAGGCCCGGATCGCCGAAAGGATCGTTCACAAGGCGAGGTTGAACAAGCCAGCTCATGCGGCGCCAACGGCCCCGATCTCGGCAGGTTCCCTCATACGAGAGCGAGCCCAGAGGCCTTGGCTCGCTCTCGTATTTTTCAAGATGCTGGCTGATCCGACCTACAGGTCGGAGAGATCAAGGTTCGTCCTCGACCTCCTCAGGGTCGGTCACGTCGACCAGGAACATGATATAGGGACCTTCTTCCCCGTCATCGTCATCCTCGTCGTCATCGAAATCCGCGTTCTCGAATTCGGTCTTTTCCTCTTCCGTCGAGGCCCTGACGTTAAGGGTGGCGAAACCGTCCCATAAGGGAGCTCCGTCGCTCTCAAGCACTTTGAGATCATCCTTGAAATCCTCGCTCATGAGGAGCTCGCGGGCTTCATCTTCATCGGCATTGGTGATGGCAACCGGCTTGTCGCTGATCGTAAGCGTGAACATGATTCTTCCTTTCCATTCGCCCGCAAGGGATAACCACTAACGCTCGACCCCGCACGTTCGTGGCAGGGGATATGCACATGAAGCGACATGAAGATGACGGAGCGCAGGACCGATCATGGACAAGACAAGCCCCGCTCACTGGACGCCCTTCTTCTTCAACCAAGCCTGCATCTCGGCAATCTCACGCTCCTGTTCGCGGATCACGTCGGTGGCCCATTTGCGGATCTGCTCGTCCTTGGCATGTTGAAGCGCCACCTTCGCCATATCGATGGCGCCCTGGTGATGCGGAATCATGCTCCGAACGAAATCCACATCCGAGTCGCCGCTGAATTGGATGTCCATGTTGCGATGCATCGTCTCATTGGCCTGGCGGTAGCCCTGCGTGGACGGGCTATTCGATGCCTGCGCGGTTTGAGCAGGCATCGAATGGCCGGAATGGCCTCCATGGGAAGTCTGCGCCAAGGCGAGGGCGGGAAGAACGGTCAAGGCGACGGTAAGGGCAAGGGAGTGGATCTTCATCATTGCTGCTCGTGACTTGAAAGAAATCAGATGGGACCAATCCGCGTGAATGGAACCCCATGGCGGTATGGGCATGTCTATTGTGGCGTCGCTCTCAAGCGTCCTGATGAGAGAGGAGGCGGGCCGGGCAACCCGCCTTGTCCAGGGCCTGCAGTAGCAAGGTTTCCCCTCGGCTTGAGGCGACCGTGACGATATGGCTTTCCAGGTCGACCTCAACCAGGGGCTGGTGGAGCGAGTTCGTGAATCGCTTGGCTGACGGCTCTGAGGCAGCCGCCGCAATGCATATCCGGAACGTGGAAGTGGTGAATGGTCGGGATCCTTTTTCTCAAAGGCCCGAGGTTTCTAGGCCTTCCTACGATGGGAAGGTCAAGGGAAGCGGGAGAGGTTATTCAGGCTATATGCTTGTCAGCATAAAGGATGTGATTGCAGCAGCTTATCTTCTTCGAGTAGCTCTGTTATCGCGGATAAAGATACAAATTTTTTAGGGGTAGCCGACCGTGGTCGGGACGAAAGAAATGAAGGTTGTAACCCATAGCGGCACATTCCATGCCGACGATGTCTTCACCTTCGCCATTTTGCGGGAGGCCTTGGGGGCTTTCGACTTCGCGCGGACCCGCGAGACTGCCCTGATCGAGACGGCCGATCTCGTTTTTGATGTGGGCGGCATCTACGATGTCGCGAGAGGCCGCTATGATCATCATATGCGGGATCTGCCCCGCCGGCCCGATGGCACGCCCTATAGCTCGGTTGGCCTGATTTGGCGCGATTTCGGGCGCAATGCCCTGCCCAAACTCATTCCGGGGATTGACGAAGACCTGCTGGACGCCGTCTGGCAGGATATCGATCAGGGTTTCATTCTTGTCATCGATCAGGCCGACAACGGCGTTGCCTCTGTCAACCAGGGCCACCTTTCGCTTCTGATCGAGGCGTTCAATCCCACCTGGGCCAGCGAACAGGCCTATGACGACGCGTTCCTCGAGGCGGCCGATTTTGCCAGAGGCATCCTGGTTCGGGCATGCCAGCAGGCCCATGCGGAAGCAGAGGCCCAGTCGTCCGTACTGGCGGCAGCCGGGAAGGCGTCGGACCCCCGGATCATCGTTCTCAATCATAAGCTGCCCTGGGAAAAGGCCGTCTTTGAGGGCGGATTGCGCGATCTTCTCTTCATCATTTACCCGAATGAGGATTCCACATCCTGGTACTGTCGAACCGTTCCGCCTGAGCCCAGCTCCTTCGGCCAGAGACTGTCTCTACCGGAGGCTTGGCGCGGATTGCAGGAGGAGGAGTTTTCTCAAGTCGCCGGGATCGCGGACGGTGTCTTCTGCCATCCGAGTGGATTCATCTGCGGGGCGCGCTCCCAGGGATCCGCTATCCGGCTGGCCGAGAAGGCGATTGCTGCCGGTCATTAGTGCACTGAACACAAGAAGTGGAATCCACTTTTAGGACCAAACCTATGCTCCATCTCTTGGCTGGTGCATCGTTGGGCGCGGCTCTTCGGGACCGTACGATGCGCTAGACGAGGTGTCATTCGCGAGAGGTGAGACATGAAGCAGGTGCCGATCATTTCTCATCCCGCCTATGAGGCCACGCTGCCGGACGGCCACCGCTTTCCCATGCGGAAATATGGGCGTCTGGCAGAGGTCGTCGCGGAGAAGGGACTGGCGTCCAACGGTTTTGCCAAGCCGGAGGAGGCCCCCGCCGAACTGATCGCTCTGGCCCATGATCGCACTTACGTGGATCAGGTCTTCGCCTGCTCCGCTTCCCGCGAGATCGAGCGGAGGATCGGTCTCCCCGTCAGCGAAAGCGTGGTGCGCCGCGCGCGAACCTCCGCCGCCGGGACATTGCTCGCGGCAAGACTGGCACTCCAGCATGGTCTGGCAGGCAGCACCGCCGGTGGCAGTCATCATGGGCAGCGGGAGACCGGGGCAGGTTTCTGTGTCTTCAACGATGTCGCCATCGCGGCCAAGGCACTTCGAGTGGAAGGAGCGCTCCAACGTGCGGTTATCGTCGATCTCGATGTGCATCAGGGCGACGGCACCGCCGATTGCCTGCGCGATGAGCCGGATCTCTTCACCTTCTCGATGCATGCGGAGAAGAATTATCCTGTCCGCAAGATCCCGAGCGATCTCGATATCGGGCTGCCGGACTCCATGCAGGACAATGCCTATCTGGAGGCACTTCGAGCCCATCTGCCGCGCCTTCTCGAGGCCGTCGAGCCGGATCTCGTGTTCTTCAATGCGGGCGTCGATCCGCACCGGGATGACAAGCTCGGGCGCCTTTCCCTTTCCGATGAGGGCCTGCGCCAGCGGGACGATTATGTGATCGAGCAGGCGCGCAGCCGCCAGGTTCCGCTCGTCGCCGTCATCGGTGGAGGTTACTCCACCGATATCGAAACTCTGGCCCGGCGGCATGCCATCGTGTTCGAGGCGATGGCAGCCTGGAGCGAAAGAGGGTAAGGCGCTTATCGCGTCAACGATACGGCGAGTTGTGCGGCCAGTGCGGCATTGTTCTTCACCAGAGCAATGTTGGTGGCAAGACTCCGCCCGACGGTCTTCTCGAACAGGTGGGACAGGAGGAAGGGCGTCACGGCCTTTCCGATAACGCCGCGAGCCTTCGCCTCGGCCACGGCCGCATCGATGAAGGTTTTCATCTCATCCGCAGGGATTTCATCGGCACTCGGCACGGGATTGGCAATGAGAACGCCGCCATCGAGCCCAAGCGCCTCCTTGGTGCGGATCAGATCCGCCATCGCGTCCGGACTGTCGAGGCGCAACGGGACGGACAAGTCACTCGTCCGGCTCCAGAAGGCCGGAAAGCGGTCCGTCCGGAAGCCGACCACGGGGACGCCGCACGTTTCGAGATACTCAAGGGTCCGCGGCAGATCGAGTATGGCCTTGGCACCGGCGCAGATCACCGCGACCGGGGTGCGGGCAAGCTCGTCGAGATCGGCGGAGACATCCATGGTGCTCTCGACGCCCTGGTGGACGCCGCCGATGCCGCCAGTGGCGAAGACGCGGATGCCCGCCAGATGGGCACAGATCATGGTTGCGGCCACCGTCGTTGCACCGTGCCGCCTGGAGGCGACCGCATAAGGCAGGTCGGCGCGGCTCAGCTTCATCACGTCCTTGGCGGTACCGAGCCAGTCGAGCTCCGTGTCTGAGAGGCCGATCTTGATGCGGCCTTCGATGATCGCAATCGTAGCGGGCACGGCACCGTTCTCACGCACCACCGCCTCCACCTCGCGGGCCGTGGCGACGTTCTGCGGATGCGGCATGCCATGGGTGATGATGGTGGATTCAAGTGCGACGACTGCGCCGCCTGCGGCGAGCGTGGCCTGTACCTCGGGAGCGATGTCGAGGAAACGGCTGGCATTGTCGTGTTTCATAAGGGCTCCCGTTCAAAGGTTCGACGCTCTAAGGGACAACGTGGATTCCAGCAAGGCGAGTGACAGATCGGGCCTCACGCTCGTCGGGCTTTCCACCGTCAGAGCCGCTGCGATTGTGCCAAGCCGGGCAGCCTTGGCCAAAGAGGCATCCTTCAGCATGGCGACGAGAATGGTTGCAATCAGGGCGTCCCCTGCGCCGGTTGCATCGACAATCTCGGCCTTGACCGCGTTGATCTTCACGATTCCGGAAGAATCCGCCGCGACAAGACCCTGATCGCCAAGCGTCAGGACAACCTGTTCCACGCCACGGTCGAGCAGGGCCTCTACCGCCGCTTCCGGCGAAACCTCATGGCGGTCGAGATACGCTCGAGCCTCGTCGAGGCTGAGGAAGAACACGCCGACGCCTCGCAGATCCTGTGGCAGGCGCATCACCTTCGGCGTCGAAACTGCGTCGACAGCGAGCATCAGGGCTTGTTGCCGGGCAAGGCCGACAAGCTCATGCAGGGTCTCGGAAGGCAGGTTGCAGTCGGCGAAGACCCATGCCGATCCGAGATCGGGCTCCGCCCGGCGCAACAGGGCAGGGGTGGTCCGATCGAAGATCGCCATATTGGCGAGCCCGACGGCAAGCTCGCCATCGGGCTGCAGCACGGCCACATATTCCGCTGTCGCATCTGTATCGGAAATGGTCACGCATCGGGTGTCGATGCTGAGGCGCTTCAAGTCTTCGAGAAGAGCGCGGCCATTGTCATCGTCGCCCACAATCGAAACCAGCGAGGCTTGTACTCCGAGCCTCGCAATGTTCTCCGCCACATTACGGGCGACGCCGCCGAACGAGCGTTCTGAAACGACGGGATTGGAAGTTCCCGGCTGGATTGGCGCCAAAGCGTGGTACTTGCGGTCGACGGCCGCTCCGCCGATGCAAACCACCCTGCTCACTCCAGGCTTCATGTCCGGACCTTCCGCTCGTCGATCATATGCTGGGCAGACGATATGCCGAATGGCCGGCCCTGTCGCAATGGGCCGAGGTGCCGGCGCTTGGCCAGAGTAAGAACGGTCACCGCCGTTTACACTCAAATCCCCTCCGCAAAAGCACAACCGATTTGCGATGGATCAAAGACAGGACCGTGCGTCTCTATAGGCTTGCCATGACAACATGGAGGCTACCATGGGTTTGGGAACAGCGATCAAGCGATGGCAATCGAACTGGATGCGGGCACATGAGTTCGCTTCCCTCGATCCGGATCAGAGGAACGCGCTCGCCCGCGACATCGGGGTTCCGGCAGAAATGCTGCCCATTCTCGTCGCGCGAGGCCCCGAGGCTGCTAGGGAGCTGCCGCGTCTCATGAACGCGCTCTCCCTCGATGCCGACCGGATCAGGCATATCCATGCAACATTGATGCGGGACATGAGCCTTACTTGTTCAGGGTGCACCGCGGCCGTCCGCTGTCGGCACGATCTTGATCGTGGGCGAGCGCCAACCCATTACGGCGAGTATTGCCCGAACGCCGAGACCTTGCAGGAATTGCAAGGCGAGGGCGTTTTAAAGCCTGTTCAGGCCTGAGGGAGGGGAACCCGCCGCCATCTTTAGGGGTATTCTGAGCGCGGTCAGGTGTTCCCGATCGCTAACATATGTTTATTTTCAGGCTCGGTCATGGCATTGTGTCGTTACGGTAGGGCCAAGCGGGAAGCGGATTCAGACCTGTCCGGATACGCATGGCTGCAAGACATCGTGATGGGCCGCGCTTCGCATTCAGGGTTTACCCTTGGATCGCCTCTGGGAATGGAGCGATGCATAGGTGAGGCCGGCGTCCCATCCCTGCGAGGGAGGTGGCATGCCTGCTGCGTCCGCAGCCGGACCTCACGTTGCGTTAGGGGTCTCATCGTCCAAAACCCGTAACTGGATTATCCTGGCGGCCGCCGTTACCGCGAGCCTTGCGTTCCTGATCGCCGCTTCCGCTATCTATTGGCATGCGATCCAGGATCGCCACGGGATCGTTCACAGGGGCTTGTCGGCATCGGCGGCGGCATCCCACATTCTTGACCGGGAGGCCGAGGCGCTCGGTAACATCCTGAAAGGTCTTTCGACATCGCCGCTGCTCAAGGCTGAGGATCTCAAGCCCTTCCACCAGCAACTCCGGGCAACGCCTCGCCCGAGCGGGTCCCGGTTCGTCCTTTGGAACCAGGAGCGCCTGCTCCTTAACTCGGCCTTCGCCTATGGGGCGCCTCTGCCTGCCATCAACGTTCTTCCCATCAGCGAGCAGCGGCTTCAGCTGCTCCGCCGGGTTGGCGTCGCCATGTTGGAGCGCATCCACGCGTCGCTGACAGAGGAGTGGATCATCGCGGTGAGTCTGCGGCTCGGCAGTCCCGATCGCGGAGGCGAACGAATCCTGACGCTGGCTGTGCCCGAGGCTCATCTCGGCAAGGTTGTCCGGGACAGCGCCCCCCGGTCGGGTGGACCGTGTTCATCCTCGATCACAAGCTTCAACATGTGAAGTGGAACGACGCGGAACTTCCGCTCGCCTCGCAACTGCATCCGCAATTGGCAGAGGCCTTGGCGAGCGGAGAACATAACGGACATTTCGAAGTCGATGGCGATGGCGGTACCATTCTCGTGGCCTTCGAGCGATCGGACAACACCGGCTATATCGTCCTGTCGACAATACCAACCGCGCTGATCAACGAGCCGCTCTATCTGGCTCGCCGATGGATCTGGTATGCGGGGATTATCCTGGCCTTGGCAGGGATCGGATCAGCGGCGCTTACCCTGAGAAATATCGGCTCAATCGATGCTCTGAAAGTTTCTGCCGTGTCGACCAGGGCGGAGCTTGTGGAAACGAATGAGCGTCTTGCCGCAATCCTGACGAGTGTCAGCGACTGCTACCTCACGCTCGATCGCACATATCGCATTACCGATATCAATGCTGCGGCCATACGCTGGTTTGGGCTGCCGCGAACTGACGTCATCGGGCATTCCTACTTCGACATTGTCGGGCATCATCCGCAATTCGATGCCGCCCTGAAAAAGGCCCTTGAGAGCGAAACTCCATTCCATGGAGAGTTCTCATCGACGTACAATCCCGGGAAACATATCGATTACAGGGTCGAGCCGACCCGACAGGGAGTCAGTGTCTTCTTCAGAGACGTCACTGAACAGTACCGGGCCCGACTTTCGCTCATGCAGGAGCGAGAGTTTCTCCAAGCCTCTCTGGATGCTCTCTCAGTCCATGTGGCGGTCCTCGATAGTGCGGGTACCATCATTTCCGTCAATGAGGCCTGGCACCGCTTTGCTCGCGAGAATGGATATCCTGGCCCATCACACGGCCTTGGCATGAATTATCTCGATGTTTGCGCTCGGGCCGGAGAATATGATCTAGCCGCAAGGCAGATCCATACCGGGCTCAAAGCCGTCACATCCGGGCAACGGCACGACTACCGGGATGTCTATCGATGCGACGGGCCGGGGGAGCCGCGCTGGTTCCAGATGAGAGCGACGCGCTTCATCGCAGGGGAGTTGTCCCGTATCATCGTGACCCACGAGGACATCACCGAGGTTGTCGCCGTCAAGGCCGAGATCACTGCGCTGTCGGGTCGCCTGCTCACTGTTCAGGAAGAGGAGAGGGAAAGGATTGCCGTGGAGCTGCACGACTCGACGGCACAGCATCTCGTGGCCGTCAGTCTCAATTTGATGCAGGTGGAAAACTTCTGCCTGCCTCCCTCCGGGCGACGGATTCTCGACGAGATCGACCGCTCGCTGGAGGAGGCGCTGAAAGAGCTGCGCATCTTCACCTATCTGCTCCATCCTCCCAGGCTGGAGACGGACGGCCTCGTGAGCACCGTACAAAGTTTCACGGAGGGCTTTTCGAAGCGAACGAACCTGCGGACCATCCTGCGCTTCGATGAATCTGCCGATGATCTTCCGGTCGATCTCCAGCGCGCCCTGTTTCGCATCATCCAGGAAGGGCTGACCAATGTTCACCGCCATGCCGGAGCCTCCGAAGTCATACTCAATCTGCGCCTGACATCCGATCAGGTCATTCTGTTCGTGGCGGATAATGGACGTGGCATGCGGAGCCGGCGCGGTGAGCCAGCGGTGCGGCAACCGACCCTCGGTGTAGGCATCCCGGGAATGCGCATCCGCCTCAGTCAGTTCGGAGGAAGCCTGCAGATTCGCAGTGGCCGGCGTGGCACCATCATCCGCGCGACTGCGCCGCGATTTATTCCAGTGGTTGCAGCCTTGAAGGCATGATCGGTGGGCGGCAAAACAAGCAGCCTGTTCGATTGGGAATTGCCCGAGTGGTTTTCAGGGTTTTTCCTGAGTTCCGCTGTGGAGCTTTTAGGCTATAAGAAGTCATTGCGGGGAGGGTGCAATCCGCCATGACGCGCATCCTGATTGCCGATGATCATGACGTGGTCCGTTCCGGACTCCTTACCATCCTGGGCAGTCAACCCGGATGGGAGGTGGTCGCCGAGGCGGAGGATGGCCGCAAGGCTGTTGAACTGGTTGTCGAGACCAGACCGGATGTCGCCATTCTTGATTACCAGCTTCCCTATCTCAATGGCGTTGATGCAACGCGGGAAATTCGCGCCATCCGGCCGCAGACGGAAGTTCTGATCTTCACCATGCATGAGAGCGAGCTATTGATGCGCGAGCTGCTTGAGGCTGGAGCTCGTGGTTACCTTTTGAAATCCGACGCCCGCAAGTTCCTGATCGCGGCAGTTGAATCACTATCCCAGCACAAGCCGTTCTTCACCGGACGCGTCTCCGAAGCTCTCCTGAACGCTTTCCTCTCTCAGGGACATGCTGCTGACGGCGCATTGACCGCACGTGAGCGCGGAGTTGTTCAACTCATCGCAGAAGGCCATAGCAATAAGGAGGTGGCCCAGATCCTCGGTCTCAATTTGAAGACCGTCGAAAGCCATCGGGCGTCGGCCATGCGCAAGGTCAACGTCAATTCGACAGCAACCTTGGTACGATACGCGATCCGCAACAAGCTCGTCGAGCCTTGATGCAACTCGCCCGATGCTGGCTCTTCCTCCTTCTCAGGGTATTTTTTGACGATCTCGGGGTTTATTCGACCACGCCCGGGATTGCCTCTTTGGGCATGACGAAAGATGCTGGCCTGAAAAGGACTGCCGGGGTGAAGGTCAGAAGCCCGCCAGCTCTTTCGTTCGTCATGCGATCGATGAGGAGGTTCGATGCCGAAAGAACCGATCAAGTCAGACGACGAGGAGCGCAGAGCGCTCGAACGCGAACTGGACGAGGAACTGGAGGAGACCTTTCCGGCCAGTGATCCCCCAAAGGTGACTCGCGTCCCCCGCAGAAGCCAGATCATAAGCGACGATGGCGACGATGAGGGCGAAAACCGGCATTGAGCCGACATCAGCAAAGGAAGCAGTCCTCATCCCGATTGGGAGCCTGAATACTCATGCCATCTGACCCCATGCCTCAGACGACAGCCGCCCCAGGATCCGCTGCCGGAAGCATACGAAGCGCACGGCCCTTCCGCTTCGTGGCACTGAGTTTCCTGTCGCTGCTGGGTGGACTTGGCTGGGGATCGGCGCAAGCCACGGAAGGGGGCGCGAGCCTCTTCATCCCGGGCGGCCATGGCCCCGGAGCAGGCATCGTTCCGCCGCCCGGCTTCTATTTCGCCAACGATTTCTTCGCCTATTCCGGCGAACTCACCGGCGGCCGCCAGATCCAGATCGGCGGCGCGGTGCTGGCGGACGTGAAGACGGAGGTTCGGGCGGACTTCCTGACCGCAACCTGGATCACGCCGCTGGAGATCCTCGGCGGGCGTGTCGGCTTTGGCCTCAGCCTGCCGTTCGGCGTGCCGCGGGTCAGCGCGGGCATCCTTATCGAGGCGCCACGGCTAGGACGGACCTTTGCCTTCAGTCAGCGGGACGCCTCGTTCGTCCTGGGCGATCCCTTGCTGGCCGGCCTTGGGATGCGGGCAAGTTCCACTGGTCGATCGGCGCCACCGTCAACATTCCGGCTGGCGGCTACGAGGAGGGTGAGCTCTCGAACCTTGCCTTCAACCGCTGGATCGGTGACGTCTATGCTGCGCTCACTTGGCTCGATCCGGAACTCGGCCTCGACCTCTCGGGCGCCGTCGGCTTCGAGTTCAACGGCGAGAACCCGGAGACCGACTACCGAAGCGGCAACGCCTTCCACATCGATGTCTCGATCAGCAAGCACCTGACCAAGGAGTTCTCGGTCGGACTTCTCGCGGGCTATTACGACCAGGTCTCCGACGACGGCGGCGTGGGCAACCGGATCGGTCCCTTCAAGGGCCGGGTGACCGCAGTGGGCGCCACCGCCGGCTACGACTTCACCGTTGCCGGCACACCGGTCTCGACCCGGATCAAGGTGTTGCGCGAGGTCGACGTCGAGAATCGACCACAAGGTACCATCGGCCTGTTCTCGCTGGGCTTCCCTCTTGGCGGGCATGCCCCTCCGGCCGCTCCACGAGCGGTCACGGCAAAATATTGAACCGGCCGCCGGACTCTTACCGCTCGCCGAGATAGGTGAAGAGCGTCTGGCGCCACCACTCTCCCTGGATCGTATCGAGCATCACGACGTCAATCGGCTTGCGCAGCCCGCTGCCGAGAGGCAGGGCGATGCCGTACATCTGCTGGTCGAAGGTGACATCGAGCATTGCGGCGGACGAGGAGAACTGCTCGCGCACGATCCAGGCTAGCAGTGGCTTGTCGTAGACGAAGGCGTCCAGCGTACCGTTCCGGATGGCAGTCAGGCCGTCGTGAGGCGTCGGAAACCTTTGGTAGGAGATGCGGCGGGAGATGAGATATTCCTCCGTCGAAGATCCCTGGACAGCCCCGACACGGGCCGATGCGAGGTCGCCGACGGTCGTGACCAGCCCTTGCAGCTTGCCTGCGGTCAGGGTCGAGGTGACGCTTGCGGTGAACACGGCGATGGCGACGATTGATGCCACCATCCACAGAACGGCGAGGGCACGGCCGAGGCCCGTTCTTGGGGCCAGGTATCCGGTGCTGGCCTGAGTCATGGCCTCGGCGGACCACCAGATGCTCGTACCGAGCCCCTTGATTGCGCCGCCACCGAAATCCTCGTTGTGGCGGCGCTCGAGGAACCAGATCAGCAGTCCGACCGCAAGCGTCAGGCCAATGAGAGCCAGGATCGCCTGGACGAAGCCGACCGACGTCAACGTGCGGACGATCAGCGTCCAGGCGGTGGGCGATGCGGAGGGAACGGCGATCCCAAGCCCGCTGAGATAGAACGGATGACTGAAATCGAGTACCCGTTCACGTTCCGCCGTGATGGTGAGCGCGGCCACCGACGCATCGTAGCGTCCGGCTGCCGTGCCTTCGAGAAGCCCCTGGACTGTGGGTTCCTCGACGAACCTGTATCGAAGCTTCGCCTGTTCGGCGATCCGGTGCCAGAGTTCGATGCTGATGCCCCTCCAGGTGCCGTCGGGCGCCTTCATGGAAAAGGGCGCGGCTTCCTTGGTGGCAACGACCAGTTCCCGCTGAGATGGCTCCTGAGAATTCGCCTCGCCAATTCCCGTCAGGAGCAGCCCGAGGCAGAGCAGGGGGGCAAGACAAGAATGGAGGAGCGACGTTTCCCGGAAAGATCCATGCATCGGTCTACCTTCACAGGAATGGAGCTCTACGCCCCATGATGGCGTGCGGCGGGCCTTTCCTTCGTCTAGCGCATCGTGCGGAAAAGTGGACCCGGTTTTCCGCACCCAACGATGCGCCGCTTAAGGGCTGAGCATCGGATTAGATCCCAAAAGTGGGTCCACTTTTGGGTCCGATGCTCTAGAGGCCGCGCCGTTCCGCTCAGGGGAAGATGATACGCCAGTCTCTTTTCATGTCGACGAGCGTCCAGCCGCGCGCGGTCGCCTCGTCCAGGGCCTTGTTGAGCCTGCCGACATGTGACTGCCGGTCATAGGCCCATTCGCGCTCGGCGTCGGTGTGATGGACGATACCCATGAAGCGCGGGCCATTGCCCGCTGCCGTCCATTGCAGCATCTGGAGGTCGCCGTCCGAGTTGCCGAAGGCGAAGATCGGACGGCGTCCGATGAAGCGGTTGATGCCGATGGGCTTGCCAGGACCGTCGTCGATGAACTCAATCTCGGGTTCCTTCACAATCGTCGGCTTGCCGTCTGCACCGATTTCGAACTTTGTTACGCCGGACGAGCCGACCACCTGCTCGGGTGGGATTCCATAGATGCGTTCCGCGAAGACGCGCATGAACTCCACGCCTCCGCCGGACACGATGAAGGTCTTGAAGCCGTTGGTCCGCAGATAGCTCAACAGCTCGATCTGCGGCTGATAGACGAGGTCCGTGTAGGGACGGTTTTTGGTCGGATGACGCGCCGTCGCAAGCCAATCCCTTACCGCCTTCGTGAACTCGTCGATGGGCATGCCGGAATGGGTCACGGCCATGATCTCGAGCAGGCCTTTCTCGCCCGCGACCAAGATACTTTTCAGATCTCCTGCGACCACGGAGAGAAACGGCTCCTTGTCTTTCCACTCAGGCCGCTGCGGGGCGAGCCGCCTGATCTCATCGAGAGCGAACTCGACCTGGAAATAGATCGGCTGCTCGGCCCAGAGGGTGCCGTCATTGTCGAAGGTCGCGATGCGCTCGGGCGGCGGAACGAAATCGGGTCCGCCCTCGCGGGTCACGCGTCCGACGAAGTCGACGATGGCCTGCTTGACTGGCCCGTCATTCCAGGATGGGAGAGGGTCGGTTTGCGCATGAACTGGGGCCAGCGGTAGCCAGAGGGCCAGAAGGCCAGTTCCGATCCATGAGAGCAATTGCCGGCGGTTCATCCTAGGCTCCTCTCGATTCCCTTTTCCGCTCCTCGGCTCTCTCGTGCTGGAGTTCCCGGATTTCGGTCAGGTCGCGTTCCAGAAAGAAGTTGAGGAAGGTGCGGATCACCGCAATGGCGCCGAGCCTGGCGACGGATTCCCAACCGGTCGTGATCGATGTTTCGATGATGTCCGCGCCGAGCTGAAAGGTCAGTCCGGCGACGAGAATGCGGGCATAACGAAGCCAGACCTCGCGCCGCGCGGCGTTCGTCATCGTTCCGGCGAACATCATGCGCAAGCCCGAGGCGAAGGCCTCGATCGTGCCAAAGAGCACGATGACGAGCGCCATCGCGTCGATCAGGAATATGGCATATTCCGTGCTGGTGATCAGCCATTCCTTCACCGGCACCTCCGATTGGGTCATGGCGAGGGCCGCTTTTCTGCAGCTGCGCCCGGGAAGACGGCTTTCCAGGCCTCCTTCATGCCGATCACGGTGATCCCGTACTCATCAGCCTTGTCGAGGGCCTCGACCAAAGGGCTCAGGCGGAATTCCCGGTCGTAAGCGAATTCCCGCTCGCCATCGTCGTGATGCAGCAGCAGCGCGAGCCGCGGCCCGGAGCCTGCCAATGTGTAGCGCAGCATCGCCAAGTCGCCATCGGAGTTGCCGAAGGCGAGGATCGGGCGTCGTCCGATGTGGAGGCCGATATTGGCTGGTTTCGCCTCGCGGTCGTCGAAGCTGTTGAGTTCGCCGATCTTCGTCAATAGGGCGCGGCCGTTCTGGATTTCGAAGCGCAGTTTCGCGCTCGATCCGATCATCTGCTCGCGTGGAATGCCGTAAGCCTCCTCGGCAAAGGCTCTGATCAGGTCGATGCCGCCGCCCGAGACGATGAAGGTCTTGAAGTTGTTCGAACGCAGATGTTGGAGCAGCTCGATCTGCGGCTGGTAGGTGCATTGTTTGAACAGGCGCCCGAGCCGAGGGTGCTTCGCGGATGCGAACCAGGCTCTCGCGAGACGATCGAATTCGTCTTCGCTCATTCCGGTATGGGTGGCGGCAAAGAGCTCCATGACGCCCTGTTTTCCGAGTGCATGCAGGGCCGCGTGATCGCGCTCGATGAAAGCCTTGAAGGGCTGCCGTTCCTTGATCGAGGGATCGTGCACGGCAAACTCGCGGATGCGATCGATCAGAAAGAAGATCTGTGTCTGAAACGGCTGTTCGCACCACAGGGTGCCGTCATTGTCAAAGGTTGCGATGCGCTCAGACGGCGGAACATAGTCCGACCCGCCTTCCATCGTCACGCGTGCCACGAAGTCGAGAATGGCGGACCTCGCCGGTCCTTCATTCCAGGATGGGAGCAGTCGATCCGCCATGCTCAGACCTCGTTTTTCATTGCAGATCGGGCGGCAGGGTTGCCGCCCGGCCGATGGTGTTCAGTCGCCGCTGGCGGCCTCCGACATCTTCGCCATGGCATCGTCGATGGTGAAGCTGTTCGGCTTCTGGACCGCCGGGAACTCCTTGAAGGTCTCCGCGAACTTCGCTGCCGCGGCCTGGGCCACGTAGACAAAGTAGGCGTTGTGGAGGAACCAGTCGTAATAGGTGTTCGACGTGATGTCGGCGAACTCGTAGGGATCGGTGCGGAGGTTGTAGATCTTGGGCAGGCGCAGCCGCGTGAACGGCTCCGCCCAGACCTGCATGGTGCCCTTCACGCGCTGCTCCATGAACACGATCTTCCAGTTGTCGAAGCGCATGGCGAGCACGTCGCCGTCGTCGCTGAAGTAGAAATAGAAGTTGCGCGGGCTCTCCTTGGACTCGCCGGTCAGGTAGGGCAGCAGGTTGAAGCCGTCGATGTGGTTCTTGTAGGTTCGTCCAATGGCCTGATAACCGCCCTTCAGCTTCTCCACGACGTCCGGGGCTCCGGCCATGGCCAGGAAGGTCGGCAGCCAGTCGTGGTGCTGCACGATCCCGTTGGAGATGGATCCTGCCTCGATTCTGCTCGGCCAGCGCACCAGCATTGGTACGCGGAAAGCGCCCTCCCAGTTTGTGTTCTTCTCGCTGCAGAACGGGGTCATGCCACCGTCCGGCCAGGTGTTCCGGTGCGGTCCGTTATCGGTCGAGTACATGACGAAGGTGTCGTCGGCGATGCCGAGTTCGTCGAGCTTGTCGAGTAGCCGGCCCACATGCCCATCATGCTCCACCATGCCGTCAGGATAGAGGCCAAGCCCTGTCTTGCCTTCCGACTCCTTCTTCAGATGCGTGAACACATGCATCCGGGTCGAATTCCACCAGACGAAGAAGGGCTTGTCGTCCGCGTTGGCCTTGTCGATGAACTTGAGGGCTCCATCGAGGAATTCCTCGTCCACCGTTTCCATGCGCTTGCGTGTCAGCGGGCCAGTATTCTCGATCTTCTGTGTGCCGTCCGGCTTGGCCCAGCAATGCAAGACACCACGGGGACCAAATTTCTCCTTGAACTTCGGGTCTTTCGGGTAGTCGGGGTTCTCCGGCTCCTCCTCGGCATTGAGGTGATAGAGGTTGCCGAAGAACTCGTCGAAACCATGCACCGTCGGCAGGTGCTTGTCGCGGTCGCCCAGATGGTTCTTGCCGAACTGCCCGGTCGCATAGCCTTGCTCTTTGAGCAGATCCGCGATGGTCGGAGTCCAGTCAGGGATCCCGTGTTCGGAGCCCGGCATGCCGATGGTCAGGAGACCGGTTCGGAACGGGTGCTGTCCCAGGATGAAGGACGCTCGCCCGGCGGTACAGCTTTGCTGCGCATAGGCGTCGGTGAACAGGGCACCTTCGGTCGCGAGGCGATCGATGTTAGGCGTCCGGTAGCCCATGATGCCGTGATTGTAGGCACTGATGTTGTGAACACCAATGTCGTCACCCCAGATGACCAGGATATTCGGCTTGCCTGACTTTTTCGCCATCTCGCTCCTCCCTTTAGCGCTTAGATACTCTCGGCTGACATTCTCTCCTGTCTCGTCCAGTCGTCGTCGCTTGCGTCTACGCCGTTTCTCAGAACAGCAGGCTGCTGATATGGGCCCAGATCACGTCGCGCGGTACCGCCAGCAGCAGCACCGGCACGAACGGCAGCAGCAGCGCGACTGCGAGCGCGAGCAGGTCCTTGAGGCCGACAGGCACCAGCCGGATCGCGTGCACGTTCTCCACGACCGCATAGAGGTCGGCAACGGCGGAGAAGTCGGACGAGTCGCGTGCATCCTCTTCCGCCTTCCGGGTGAGCCATCGGCGCTCGAAGGCGTGCCCAATCCGTTCCGCAAGTGCGTCGTGGGCCAACGCTCCCTGCCGCCAAGTCCGCATCAACGTCGGGGTGAAGACCAGGAGCGGCGCAACGAACAGCGCAGCGATCGCCAGCAACAGGGCGACATTGAAGACGATGTAAGGGTCGGCAACGCGCCACCGGCGAGCACCGCATTCGCCGACCGGCCCGCGGGGATGATCGCCAGCGCCAACCCAACCGCCGCAAGCGCGCGGACCGAAAGACCGAGGAAGCTCAGGCCCGCGCGGCGGTCGGGATGGGATGCGACAAGCCGGAGCTTCAGCCGCGAGACATGCCACAGCAGCCGTGCCCACAATGCGAGCCGCCAGAGCCAGCCGAGGATTAGCGCCAGCAGCAGCGGCAGGCTCACCAGCATGTGCCACCAGCCCGCCAGAGAATACCGCGGCATTCCGCTCACGGGTTGCGCCCAAACCGGCAACTGATCGAGCGGACGCGAAAGAATCGTCGCCAGTACGACCAGGTACGCCAGCACGAACACGCAGATTTCGGCCGCCCTGGATCGCAACAGCCTGCGCGTCGAGGCAATCGCCTCGTCCAGACGACCGCGGTCGCGTTCGTCGACGAACCCGCCATCGCTGATGTGGCGGACGATGGCATTCAACTGTGGTACGCAGGTCGCCTCGGCGAGAACCAACAGCGGCGCGGCGATGAGATAGCGCGTGTGTAACCCGACCTCTCGAAGGACTGGAGTGATGAGATCCATACGGGCCCACGCGCTTTGCAGAACCGCAAGGACAAGAAGGGGCATCCAGGCGGCCAGGATGACTATCAGCGCGCGGCGGCGAAAGGAGAGATCGTTCGACCCGAGAGGGCCCAGCCGCCGTTGAAGGCCGAGCGGCGGCGCGTGCTCGAAGAGCGCTTCGGCATTGCCGCGGCTCATCGCGGTGTCTCCTGCACTGGTGGGCGAATATGGGATCGCAGCGGCCGACATGATGCGTTCCTCACGATACCGGATCGGTGGATTTGCCCGCGAGCCACCGGCGGGCGATCCGCGCGATCGGTCCCCGCAGGAGGAGATAGGGGATGAAGGCGAGCAGCAGGGCCACAAGAACCATCTCGCCCGGATAGAATTCGTTCAGGACCTTGTACTGGTAGATCGCATCCATCCCGAGACCGAGCACGATGATGCGACTGGTCGACAGGAAGCCCTCACGCAGCCGGTCGGTGCGCTGCGTGGGATCGCTCAGGATCGTCCAGAAATAGGGCGAACGCCCGAGCCGTGCATCGTTGACGCCGTCATGCAGCGCGGCGATGAAAGCCATCGTCGGCTGAAGCAGGAACCGGAACGCCATGGGGCCGCTCGGCCGCTCGACGATGTCGTGCCAGATGCGTTGCTGCACATCGGTCGAGAAGCCGTACCAGATGGCGCCGAGCACGCTCAGGATCGCTACAAGGACGATCCCGACCCAGGCGATGATCCGTGCACTTCTTGAATCCGTTTGTGCACTCATGCGTCTCGTCCTCGTCGCACTACGCATCGGAAGCCGATATGGCTTGTCGATGTGTCGACGGGTTGCGCGTGACGGGCGGCCGGCCGATAGCGACGGCAATAGTCCGGGGCGCACAGGTGCGAGCCGCCTTTCAGCACCTTGCGTGGGATGCGGATCTGCGGCTGGCACTGATCGTAGCTGTCGGTCTCCCGCCCGCCGCGCGGGTTTTCGGGAATGCAGCAGGCCTTGGGAGCGTCGGCGGGATGCTTCGGCGTGTAGAAGTCCGAGGTCCATTCCCAGACATTGCCGATCATGTCGTGAAGGCCGTAGCCGTTCGGCGGAAAGGCGGTCACCGGCGAGGTGCGCTCGTAGCCGTCCTCGCGTTTGTTCTGGAACGGGAACGCTCCCTGCCAGGTGTTGGCCATGGGCCGGCCGTCCGGCGTGAACTCGTCGCCCCAGGCGAATTCCGCCCCGTCGAGCCCGCCGCGGGCGGCGTATTCCCATTCGGCCTCGGTCGGCAGATCCTTGCCGGCCCAATGCGCATACGCCAGTGCATCGGCATAGGCGACGTGCACGACCGGGTGATCGTCGAGGCCCTTGATCGACGATCCGCGGCCATAGGGCCGGCGCCAGGTCGCCCCGAAGGTGAAGGCCCACCATTGGCTCCAGTCCCGCAGATCGACCGGATAATCCGGCGGCGTGAAGACGAGGGAGCCCGCCTTCAGCATCTCCGGCAACGCGCCGGGATAATCCTTGGGGTCAGGCTTTCGCTCGGCGACCGTGACATGGCCGGTCGCCTCGACGAAGCGCCGGAAGTCGCGGTTGGTGACCGGCGTCCGGTCGATCCAGAATCTGTCGACGGTGACCCGGTGCACCGGCGCCTCTTCGGGATAGTGCTTGTCCGAGCCCATCCGGAACGTACCGCCGGAAAGCCACACCATGTTCGGATCGGGGGCATCCCGTTGGATGGGCGCGGCGATGGTCGTGTCGAGTTCGGCGAAGGTCATGATCTCATGTTCCCCAATGCCACATGGTTCAGGATGGTGCCGGCGCGTTAGCGAATCTCCTCGAAATCCCCTGGCTTCCAACTTCCATCGAAGGCGGCTTTCTCCGGTCCGTAGATCCGGAAGTAGACGAACCAGCCCTTGCCGGGGATCGTCTCGATCCAGCGGCCATCCGCGCCTGCAGGCGCTGTTGGGCCGAAATGCAGATCGACGGACGAGCCCTGCAGGTCCTTGAGTTCGAACAGGGAGCGGAGCGCCGCCTTTTTCTGTTTGGTCTGGATCTGCGAGCGCGTGTCGGAATCGTAGACCGTCACCGACCAGAAAAGCTTTCCCGGAACGGGCAGGGGGACGGAGAGCTTGTAGCTTTTGCCGCCGTCGAGATAGTCACCTCGCTTGTCGCGCAGGCCCAGCCAGTAGAGCGAGCCTGCGCTTGCGTCGCGACGGAACATGGCGGGCGATGCGCCGATGGCCTGATAGAACCATTTCTCCCGCGCTTCGCTGTCGAGATGGGTTTTGGTGTTAAAGTCACCATCCTCGTAGCGCAAAGCTGCCCATTGCCACTGACGGTCTTTCCAGACCATGCGATCGGAGCGGCGATCACCGAAGGCTTGCACGCGCATCTGCGCATTGCCGACCCTCGCGGCTTCCCCCAGAATGGATTTCATGCGCGCATCGGGCTTGAACGGCTTGCCCTTCTCGATCCCCAGCGCGGCCAGCTCACCGTAATAGTTGTGGTAGCCAACGAAGGCGGGTTCGGCATCGACGGTCTTGTGCAGAACCTCCCAGAAGGAGAAGTTATCCTCCCACTGAAGCGGCGTGGTGTCCTGCGTCTTCCCGGTGACGTCGAGCCATTGCGGCTCCGTCCAGTCGGCACTGGGTTTCAGCGGATAGACCTTAATGGTCGCGAGACGCTCCTTTGCCGCCTTCACGTCGCCGCCGACCGGCAGCGAGCGAGCCCCGACGATCTGCTGGTTACTGCTGGCGCGGTGAACGTGGTAGCCGGAAGGTACATCGCCGTCGTAGTCGGGCAGCAGGAGCAGATGTTTGCCGCCTTTGCCCGCATCGGGGCCTGGCAGGCCCATATCGGCAACCCAACGCTGGTTGATGTCCATCGAGCAGACAATAAGCGGTCCTGGAGGAAGCTCGACAACCAGCGGTCCGACGCTCAGATCCAGCAGCAGCGGGCCGTAGGGCGTGTCTGAATTGGCGGTGAAAACGAGCTGGTCGGGCGCGCAGTCCAGGATGCCGAAGACCTTGTTCGGCACGACGCCGATTTCGCGATTGCCCTTGACGATCGCAGCACCGGAGACGGTCGGGTAAAAGAACCGATAGGTCTGGATCGCGCGATTGAGATCGGCATCGTCATAGGCCTGCTGGACGGTGTTCCCCACCGGAAATCCACGCTCGAAGCTATAGTGGCTTTCGTGCGCGGTATCGATCTTTCTCGCAGCCGATTGCACCATGATCTTTCCTCTGGTCACTGAGCGGAAACCATCTCCACGTCCTGCAATTTCCATGCTTTGTCGAAGAGTGCCTTCGTCGGCGCATAGAGCCGGAACATCAGCTCGAAGCCGCGGTTCGGGTCGGTCGGGACCCAGTTGGATTCCTTGCCGGCCGGTGCCTTCGGGCCGAAGTAGATGTCGACCGAACCGTCGGCGTTCTTCTGCACCTCGGCGGCGTTCGAGGCGCGGCTGGCGCGATCGACGTGCTTGATGAGCGCATGGGTTTGCCGGTCGTAGGCCGTCACCGACCAGTACTGCTCGACAGGCGCATTGGGCGGAACGGTCAGGCGGTAGGTCTTTCCGCCGTCATAGCTCTCGCCGCTTTTGTCCTTGATGTTGATCAGGTAGAACTGTCCTGCGCCCAACCGCTTGATGCCGATGTAGCCGTAGGTGTAAGTGAGGCCGCGCGCGTCGACCGGGTAGTGGTCGGGATCCGCGAAATTGGCTGCAGCCGCCTCGATGAGATCCGGGAGGGCTGGAACGGTCCAGTGCGTGCCTTCGAAAAATGGCGGCAAGCCGGCATCATATCTCGCCTCGAGCAATGCCTGTGCCTCGCGGATGCCGGCTGCAAGGGCCTGCTTCGTCTTGGCATCGGGGGCGAAGGGTTTGCCTTTCTCGATGCTAATCGAGCGCAACTGATCGATCATGGCACGATCCCGATCGAGCCACGGCTCGCTTTGCACGATCCTGTCCAGCCCTTCGAAGAAGCTCTCGTCGTAGCGAATAGTCGAGTCGAAAAGCATGTCCTTGACGTCGGTGAATGTCGTGGCCGGCGGATCGGCGGCCTGGGAGAGCGGATAGACCTTGATCCGCTTGCCGTAAGCCACGGATTTGGCGACGTCGGTATCGCTGTGGCTGGCGAGGTTCGACCGGAAAAGCGCATAGCTGCCATGTGTGTTCGGCTGCAGCGCGACATAACCGTCGGGGATCTTGTCCGAATACCCCGGCGGCAGCATCACAAACTTGATGCCCTGTCCCTTGTCGCCCCCCAGAAGTCCCGCATCCTCGAGCGGTTGCTGCCAGATGTTGACGATATTGGCGTTCATCGATCCGTCTGCACCCGCCGCAGGGATGTCGATCACGATCGGCCCCACGTCCGTCGTGTTGAAGAAAGCCATAAAATAGAGCGTGTCCGGATTGGGCGTGAGGGTCTGGTTCCTCCAGTCGAGGGGGCGCCCCCAGTAGATCACCTGGTTCATCTTGCCAGCAGTCTTTGTCAGCATTTCCTGGCGCATGAGGTCGTAATTGACCGCGGGCATGCCCCAGATCACGGCTTCGACGGCCCGACGCTCGATGGTGCGTCGGGCAAGTTCATCGGCGGAGAGGTTTTGCGCATGGGCCGACATGACAGCTCCTATTACGGCGAGTGTTCCAAGAACGGCTCTGAGCATCGCGTTCCTCCTCTTCACCGAGTTCGATGGATCATGCTCACTCGGCCGGAGCCGGCGGCGTGACGCCTGTCACCTGCGCGGAGGGTTCCTCGCTGAGCCAGCGATAGAGAATGCCGCCGAGCGCACCGCCGATCAGCGGTGCGACCCAGAACAGCCAGAGCTGCGCCAGCGCCCAGCCGCCGACGAACAGGGCAGGGCCGGTGCTGCGGGCCGGGTTCACCGAGGTGTTGGTGATCGGAATGCCGACGAGGTGGATCAGCGTCAGCCCCAGGCCGATGGCGATGGGCGCGAAGCCCACCGGCGCCTTGCCGTGGGTGGCGCCCATGATGATGAACAGGAACATCATGGTCAGCACAACCTCGGCCACGAAGCCGGAGATCAGGCTGTACTGGCCGGGCGAATGCGCGCCGTAGCCGTTGGCGGCAAAGCCCTTGGACAGATCGAATCCGGGAGCGCCGGAGGCGATCAGGTAGAGCACGAAGGCCGCGATGATGGCGCCGATCACCTGGGAGACGACGTAGGGCGCGATGTCCTGCTTCGGGAAGCGGCCGCCCGCCGCCAGGCCGACGGTCACCGCCGGGTTGAGATGGCAGCCTGAGATGTGGCCGATGGCATAGGCCATGGTGAGCACGGTCAGGCCGAAGGCGAGCGAGACGCCGAGCAATCCGATCCCGACTTGCGGAAAGCCTGCGGCAATCACCGCGCTGCCGCATCCGCCGAAGGTGAGCCAGAAGGTGCCGATGCCCTCGGCGACGCATTTGTGAATGTTGTGGCTGTTGTGGAGATCCATGGAGCACTCCTTTGGCCAGCTTGGGCTGACGTCCCCGGAACCCTGCGTGGGCGGAATCCGATCCCATGCAAGAGAGCTTAGGGTGGCCGCGCAAAAGCGGAATTAGGAGAACACCTGAAGTCCGTTCAGGAAAACACCGAGCGCAGGTTCTCTTCGGGAGGAGTGTAGACGCGCTACGGCGTGAGCGTTCCCGACACGGCCTGCCCGAGCCCCTCGACATGCCCCTGGAAATTCTCGCGGGTCCGCGGATCGATCACCGCAACCGGGGCGGAGACGGCAAGACCCGCCGCCGTGCCGACGGCCGCCGCGGCACCGGCCGTGACCTGAATGATCCTGTCGCCGACGCCGACGCGCGAATCCGTCAAGGTCTGACCCTCGGCCAGTTCCCGGCCAATGATGCGCACGACCTCCGGGCTTTCGGCGAACTTGGAATGGTTCAGGGGATCGCCCGTCCTGAGCTTGGAAAGGTTCAGGACGGTGATGCCGGACTTGTCCAACTCGCTGCGATAGGGCTCTTGATCCGGATCGATCGCACCGAGCCGTACCGCATCGCCCCATAGCCGGCGGGAGACGGCCAGCGCCCTGTCGTCCTGGGAGACGAAGAGGGTGAAGCCCGGACGGGACTTGCCCATGTCCAGAACGGCCTCGCGGAACAGGTCGACGTCCACGTCGGGAGCGGCGAGGAGCACGTTGCGGATCTTGGGCGCGACCCGCCCGTCGCGGATCGCCATCTGGCGCAGCGCTTCCAGGGTCACCCAATTGCCCATGGAATGTGCGAGGATCGAGATCTCGCCGACCGCCGGGTCACTGGCCAGGGCCTTCAATGTGCTCTCGAGGGCATTGCGGGAATAGGTGTTGCTCTCCCGGTCGTAGCCATAGGCCAGCACACTGCCGCGCGAGGGCCAGGTGAACAGCACCGGCACCACAGGCGTGCCGGCATCATGCACGATCTGGGCGAAGCGGAAGACCGCATCGTCGAAGCGGTTGTTGAAGCCGTGGATGAAGACGAGCACGCGCCGCTGGGGCACCGTCCGGACGGTGCGGTTGAACCAGGCGACGGCCTGCTTGCGGTCGATCACATCGGCCTTGAGGGTTACGAAATCCGTCGCGGGATTGCCGGGAATGTTCTGCGGCCACTGCACCTCGCCTGGCTTGCGGCTCGCTGCCGGCGGGATCGAGACCGTGAATTCGGCAAAGGACAGTTCCGGTCCGCGGCCGCCCGAATAGAATTCCTGCGGATCCGTCACCCGCATGCGGGTGGTGGCGACCAGCATGTCGACCTTGCTCGCGCCGGGGACAGTATCGGATACGGGAACCAGCGCGCCCTTCATGTTGGCGCATCCGATCAGGCCGAGGGTGAGTGCGAAGGCCATGAGGGAACGGCCGCAAGAGCGCCAGCCGGTTCCTTGTGGGAGCCCCATCGTCGACGCATTACCGCCGCCCTCTTGTCCTGACCATTGCATTCGGTTCGCGTTCCCCGGTGTCGTATTAGGGCAAATCTTCATCAGGTCGTCGTTCTTGTCGAGCGCGGAGGAGTAAATTTCAGTCTCCTGCAGGTAATTGCGGTCGCCGTAACAGCGAGAGCGAGACTGTTCCCCCGATTTCTTTCGCTCCGTCCCGGGATGACGCTGGTGATGGTCGGCTTGTCAAAGAGCCAGCACCGTGGGGCCCGCAGCTTGCGCTGCGAGCCTGAGTGGTGATCGAGGGTGGCGCGACAGGCAGCCCGGCTCGATGTCTGATGGTGAAGGGAAGAGCCGAACTGCCTCTTCGCGCACGGCTTGTTGAGGCGGACAGGCGAGGCCGGCTCAGTCAACCGCCGCAGGCGGTGACCGTCTGCGCGACGGCGGCCTGCGATCGATCCCGACCACCGGCCCACATCCTGGGCCTCCCGTCGGATGAGGCTGCGTCACCTCAGCCACGGGACCGTGCCTGCTCCCACACTGCGACGCCTCGCGAGCGCGCCCCTCGCCAGGAGCAGATCTACGGCAATGATATAGCCAAGATTGGGAATGATGTCAAGAACAAAATGAGAACATCGCACTCGCCTCATCGCGTCATGGCCGGCCTCGTGCCGGCCATCCCCGTCTTTGCCGCGTTGCGGCTTCCAAGGCGTGGATCCCCGGGACGAGCCCGGGGATGACGGCGGACGGGTTGCAAACGTGTCATTCCCGGCCGGAGATGGCAAAGCCATCGGATGGGAAGAGAACCATAGCGCCGAGTGTATGGGTGGAGCCTTTCCCGGCTTGCGGCCACCGGGATGACACCTGCACCATGACGGCCACGCGAGTTGGGGCCATCTGTATCTATAACCTCGCTTGCCGAAGAAAATGGTTCACAGACAAAGCCCGAAATGATCCGCGTCGCTCAATCCCCGTCGTGGAACAACAGCGTCGTGTTGCCGCCGATGCCGCTGGAGGCGACGGGGCGCTTGCTGCTCAGCACTGTCTCTATCTTCGGCGAGGGATGTCGGCTCCCATAGATCTCGAGCCAGGCGATGCGATGAGGCGGCACGGTGCCGTCGCCGGGATAGGGTTCCTGCTTGGTGCCTGTGACCTGTTCGAAGAAGGCGGGATCGTCCAGGGACTCTACCACGCGCTTCACCAGCCGGGTCAGGGCGCCGCCTTGCTCGGCATAGAGATTGACCCCTTGGCTGCGCGCGAGCTCCGCGGCGGCGACCAAAGGCTCGGCGGCGAAGATGTGATAGTCACGGGCGCGCTTGCCGCGGTTGATCTCGAGCGGAAGCGTGCCCTCCGGTGTGACCTGTGCGAGGCCGATCCGGGCGCTGTCGATGCCCCAGTCGGTGAGCCGCCTGTCGCCGCTGGCGATGCCCGCCGCAATGGCGCTCAGCCCCGCCCAGTAGCGGTGGTTGTTCCGGCCCGAGACGCCCTTGCCTGTCTCTTTCGCCTCGACGATCTGCCGGCCCAGGGTCTTGAGCCAGGTTTCGACGCGCTTCTTCTGATCGTCCGCGAGGCCGGGAGCGTTGCGGACCTGCAGATAGGCCAGCGCGAAGCCGCCGAGCGCCTGACCCAGATTGAAATGCGCCTGCTTCGAGCGCAGATCGGTCATGGCTTTCGCCGAAGCCCAATGATCGAGCCAGGTCAGGGCGCAGGCCGCCGCGGCCGTGTTCTTCGGACTGGATTTCACATAGGCGTTGGCGATCCGCGCCAGAGTCTTGCCATAGGCGCGCAGCGGCTCCACGGCTTCGGAATAGGTTTCCTCGGCCTCTTCGTCGATGGTTGCGCGCTGGGCATCGTCCTGCCTGTACTTGCTCTGCGTATCGAGGGTGATCACCGGCGCATCCGGCGCGTCGCATTCGTATTTCGGTTTGGCTTGCACATTGTCCTTCGCGGGCGCGGGCACGAGATAGCCGGTGCTCTGCGCATATGACGGTGTCGTGATGACGAGTGCATTGAGAATGGCCGCGATGGCAAGAGTGGGGCGAAGCGCATGATGCGACACAAGCCGATGTATATTCACCCCTGACACCACTTCCATGCCGTACCCCTCTCGCGAAGCCGATCATGAACTAGGCGTGGAGGTGCGCAAAGCCAGACGACCGAACCTTTGGAGGTAGAGCGATCCAATGGGGGTAGATGCGGACCATCAGGATGGTTGGTGTCATCGCCGGCGGCCGCTCGGGATCACCGGCACGAAGCCGGTGACGACGTGGAGATGGGGTTCGCTGTTCGAGCTCAGATCGCGCGGGCGGAACGTCGGACCGTCCTGCTCCTGTTGGCCATCGGTGGAACGAGATCCTGTCCACGTCCGGCCGTGACGACGAGGCGCTTCACTTCGCCTCTCAGGAAGGCCTGAAGGAACCGGTCGTAGTTCTTGAACGACACGCAGCCGTTCGAGTCTCCCCTGGGCCCGAGCAGATAGGTGTGGGCCAGGATTCCGTCGCGGCCGTAGATGGCGGCGCTGCCGCCGACCGGATTGAGGCGGATGGCGCGTACGCCGTGGAAGAGGGCTTCGCGTTCGGTGAGGACGTAGGTACCCGGCGGCGTCGAGCCTTTCATCCGCACGTTCACGTAGCGCGGATTGTCCATCATCTCGCCGAGGCCCGAATGCGCCTCCAGCCTCTCGCCGTTCGGCAGGATCACCACCTGCGCGGAGATGTCGTAGACGGCGGTCCCACCGCCCCCGGTTTCGGGAGCGGGGACGAAACGCGATGTCGGCGAGATGCTGCCGGTGCCATTGCCGAGCGACGCGTAGCTGAGTGCGGCATCGGGCGGGGAAGCGGGCTTGATGCCGAAGAGCTTTTCGAAGAAGGAGCGGTTGTCGGTCGGTGCGCTGGCGGCAACCGTTGTCCTCTGTGTCATCGGGATACGCGCCGGTGCATTCGCCGTTTGCGTCGGTACAGCAGGCTTCGGAGGCAGAAGGTCGGCCGGGCGTGGCACGGGCAGGGGCACGATGGCAGGGACGGAGGGAGCGGCTTCCGCTATCTCCTGAACGGGCGCCGGCTGAACAGGCGTCTCGGGCATCGGCGGCACAACCGGCGCGATGCTCGCATGCTGCTGCACGGGCGGCGACTTGAACGCCGCCTCGAGCGGAGCGTTGTGTGCGAAGCGAAGAGCCTCGGTCTTCATGGTCGGCGTGGGATTGACCAGCGCCGCGCCATAGGTGACTACCGCCGCCTGCCGCTCAGGCGCAGGGGTGGCGACGCTGTCGACCTGTTCCGTGGACGGCGCATCGCCCGGGCGGGAGAGATCGGCGAAATAGGCGAGGGGGCTCATGGAAATCGCCACCAGGGCCGCTGTCGGAAAAAGACTGCGCCGCTTTCTGCGGGGGGCGCGACCGCCTGACGGATAGGACCTGTGCAACATGGCGAACTCTACGCAACAACTCGACCGCGCATGACATGCCTCAAGCCCGATGTGGCGCTGGAAAGGAGTGCCGGAGAGGTCAAGGCCTTCATGCGTGAAGCAATACCTTCACGAGACGCGATTAAACGATTGCTTGGTTAAATTAGGGATAATCCGATGCGCTTCTGTCGAAGGAATGTGGCGCCTTACTGATCGATTCACGGCAGCGAGAGGGCGTGCGCTGGCTCACAGATCACGGCGCTGCCGCAGGTTTTGGATAGGAAAGGGGGTGTCTCTTCCAATTTTCAAACGGGAGGACCTTGGCATGGGGTTCTATGCACGTCACATCGGTCCGCGTTTCGTCAGCTGCCTATGTTCGATGGACGGCATCACGGCCGAGCGCGAGAAGGTCGTTCCGCAGGCCACCGGCGTGGTGCTGGAGATCGGGATCGGGTCGGGGTTGAACCTGCCGCTCTACGATCCAGCCCGCGTCACCCACGTGATCGGTGTCGATCCCAATGCGGAGTTTCTGGAACTCGGTCGTGAGCGCCGGCATCGCTCACCCGTGCCGTTGGAGATCATCCAGGCGCCGGCAGAGTCGCTGCCGCTGGCAGACGGCATCATCGATACGGCGGTGATCACCTACACCCTATGCTCGGTGGAGGATCCGGTGCAGACACTGCGCGAGGTGCGCCGCGTGCTGAAGCCGAAAGGTCGCGTGCTGTTTCTGGAGCACGGCCTATCGAACGATGCTGGCGTGGCGACGTGGCAGCGTCGTCTCAATCCGATCTGGCGCAAGCTCGCCGTGGGATGCAATCTGACGCGCCCGGTCGAGAGGCTGCTCGATGAGGCCGGCTTCAAGATCCAGCGCATCGAGTCCTACTACCTCGACGGGGCGCCGCGGCCGGTCGGCTTCCAGTGCCAGGGCATCGCACAGGCTGCATAGGCACCGCGCACGAGCCCCGCGAGGTTCAGAGGGACAGCTTACTGGGCAGCCTGGCGGGCGACGGTGCGGATGTCGCGACGGCCGAGGCCTAGATCGGCCAGCTCCCGATCGTTGAGCGCTTCGAGCTCGCGGAAGGTCTGGCGGTAACGGCGCCAGGAGGCGAGGCGGGCGAGGATCATGGACGTGAACATGGGGTATGTCTCCGTAAAAAGCGGCTTCCGGCGTTCCGGATTACCAATCGAGGTGAGGGTGACGACGCGCTGCCTCGCGCTGCATCTGACGGGCGTCGGACAGGATGAGGCGGACGAGACGAAGGACGCTGACGATGATCATGGCGGTCTCCTGAATGCGTGTTTCGGTTCGGGCTGAATCTCAGATGCGATCGATCTTGAGGCCGTAGCGATGGGAAATCCGGGCGATCTCGCGCTCGGCTCTCCGGTGGTTGGCCTGGGCAATGGCCTCGAGCATGGCACGGAGGACGCGTCGCACCGATCCCGAGCGTTGGGCCTCGGTTGGGGCGTTGGCGGTAACGGGGGCGCTGATCTGCAACGTGCTCATCGGGATTTTCCTGGGTCCGGCCCCACAGGGCCTCATACTTTCGTCTAGCAATATGAGTATTCTTGTGCGCCGCAAAAGGTGGGTCAGGGAATATGACCTATGCGATAAGAGCATGCCACAGAGGTAAATGCTTTCTTGCTATGCGAGGAGCGCCTGTTTGAGGGGCAAAGTGCTGCCGAATTAGGCATTGGTTCCGCAAGCCCCAAGCGGGATCCGGCAAGCCAGCCGTTCCCTGTGTCGCGATCAGGCTTCTCCGGATCATGAAACTTTAAAAGTGATATGACTCTTTCGTTTCCTCATTTCATGTGTCATATAAAGTTACATGAAGGACGAAGGAGTGAAGCCATGGCACATGACGTGATCATCATCGGAGGCAGCTATGCCGGTTTGGCGGCGGGACTTCAGCTCGCCCGAGCGCGGCGGCGGGTGTTGGTGATCGACGCCGGGCAACGCCGCAACCGTTTCGCGGGAGCCTCGCACGGGTTTCTGACACAGGACGGCGTGCCGGCCGCCGAGATCGCCGCGATGGGCCGGTCGCAACTCATGGCCTATGACAATGTCGAATGGCTCTCGGGCGAGGCGACCCAGGCGGAGACGACGGAGGAGGGCTTTCGCATCACCATCGGAGCCACGGGAGAGGAGAGAGTGGGCAAAAAGATCGTCCTGTCTCTGGGCGTGAAGGATCACCTGCCGGAGATCCCCGGCCTCGAAGAGCGCTGGGGCAAGAGCGTCTTCCACTGCCCGTATTGCCATGGCTACGAGCTCGACCAAGGCCGCATCGGCGTCCTCGCCCTGTCGCCAAAGTCCCTGCACCACGCGATGATGCTGCCCGATTGGGGACAGACGACCTTCTTCCTCAACGGCGCTTTCACGCCCGATGCCGAGCACGCCGAACAACTCAGACGGCGCGGCGTCACGCCCGACGACGGTCTCGTCGATCGTCTCGAAGGCGAGGGAGCCACTATCGTCATGCGCGATGGACGCGTCGTTCCTCTCGATGGCCTGTTCACCCTCACACGGACAAGCGTCGCAAGCCCGATCGCCGGACAGCTCGGCTGCGCCTTCGATGAGGGGCCGACGGGCGCCGTCATCCGCACCGATTCGATCAAGGTGACGACCGTTCCCGGCGTCTTTGCCTGCGGCGACGCCGCGCGGATGGCGGGATCGGTCTCGCTTGCCGTCGGCGATGGCGCCCTGGCCGGCATGGCCGCGCACCAGTCCCTGATCTTCAACGACTGACGATGGGCCGGGATCTGTGATAGCTGAAGGGGATTGAAGGAAAGCCTGCGCATTGCGACAGAATGGAAGCCTCTCCCGCATCCTCCACGTGCTGCTTCACATGGAGCAGCATCGGGACGCCATGACCTCGGAGCGGATCGGCCAGATGCTCGGCACCAACCCGACCGTGGTGCGGCGGACGATGGCGGGCCTCCGCGAGGCGGGCTATGTCAGCTCGGTGAAGGGCCATGGCGGCGGCTGGACGCTGGCGCGGCCGCTTTCTGACATCACGCTCCTCGATGTCTACAGGGCGCTCGGCGCGCCGGAGCTTTTCGCGCTCGGCATGGCCTCGGACGCGCCTGAATGCCTCGTGGAGCAAGCCGTGAATGCCGCCCTCGGAGAGACCCTGGAGGAGGCCGAGCGCCGGCTGCTCGCGCGTTTCGGCGAGGTGAGACTTTCCGAGATCGCGGCAGATTTCACCCTGCGCGCCGCCGAAGCGAAGCATGGGGTCTGTCAGGGAAAGCACGTCGCCTGACGGCCGATCCCCCACGCCTCATGAACCTTATCGGCAGGACCCGGTTGTTCACGCATGTGGGCTCTCAGGCCCGATCATGAGTGAGGCCGAGAATGACGAATGTCCGCGAGGCGCTGGTGAACAGGATGTGGCGTGGGCAGGATCCGTTCCAGAACTATCCGGGCCGACTCTACCGGCAGGATCATCAGGGCTGGGGTTCGAGCCATCCCTATCTGACGGAAGCCATCGAGGCGCTGCGGCCGTCAGTGGTGGTCGAGGTCGGTGTCTGGAAGGGCGGCTCCGCCATCTCGCTGGCCTCCAAGATGAAGGAGATGAACCACGATGGAGTCGTGATCGCCGTCGATACCTGGCTCGGCGCCTGGGATCACTGGAACAACGACGAATGGTTTGCGCACCTGAACTTCATCAACGGCTATCCCGCCCTTTATCATACGTTTGCAGCCAATATCGTCGGGGAGGGGCTGCAGGACTACGTGCTGCCCCTGCCGCTCGACTCGGTGAATGCGGCGCACGTTCTGCGGCACCACGACGTGCAGGCCGACGTGGTCCACATCGATGGCGGTCATGACGTCCACGCCGTCACGTCCGACCTGCGCGAATGGTGGCCGATGATCCGGCTGGGCGGCGTGCTCATCGGCGACGACTATCCGCACTGGCCGGGCGTGAAGAAGGCCTTCGACGACTACTTTGCCGCCGAAGGCAAATTCCCCTTCGAGTTCGATCCACCGAAGTGCCGGATCTTCAAGTAGCCGGCTTCGCCGCCTATTGCGACTTGCGTGGATCGTCCGCGGGATTCACATAAGCGATCGTCCAGGGGCCGCGCGAGCTCAGCTGCACAACAGTCTCCTGGTCGTTCTGCACGAAATGCTGTGTGCCCGGCGGCATGGCGACGATGCCGCCGGCGGTAAGGGCTGTCGTCTTCGCCGGATCGAACGTGGCGCCCATGCCGAAATTGACTTTGCCGCTGACGACCGTGACCACCTCATCGGTCGAATGGGTGTGGGACGGGATCTTATAGTTGGCCGGGAATTTCAGCCGCATCACGAAGATTCCGTCCTTCGCCGGATCCCCATAGATGACCGCCATCTGCGATCCTTTGGGAAGGGACGGAGGCCCATCCTTCCAGGTAATGTCACCCGGATTGACCATGGCGTGCTGGTGCTGCTGTTGCGCAATGGCCGGAGCCAGGACGAAGAGAAGGGCCGAAGCGCAGGTTGTGGCTCGAAGCATGAATGACTGCATCGCGACCTCCCGAAAGGGTGATGTGGCGGACGCAAACAGGGCGGTCAGGAAATATCGTCTGCCGCAGGATCGAGGGTCCGCCTGTCGCGATGGGTTGTCAAGGAAATGGAGGAGGCGAACTGCTTGAGTATTTTTCGGCGAAATGGCTCCGGTTCGCCGTCAAAAATGCGGCAAACCAAAAAGAGAGCTGTTTCCGCGCTAATGGAAACAGCTCTAGATCTCAACCATGGCCTTGATGACCCCGGCCTCGGGGGACGACCACATCGGAATGAGTCCCGGCGCATCGTCAAGGCCTCCGCGGTGGCTTGCCAGGGCTGCCGTCGGCACTCGGCCGCTGCGCATGGCATCGAGCACGGTCTCGAAATCCTGCCGTGTGGCATTGCGGCTGCCGAGCAGCGATGTTTCGCGCTTGTGGAACTCCGGGTCGTTGAACGTGATGTCGGCGCGCACGATCGACAGGAGAATGTAGGTGCCGCCGTGGCCGACATAGGAAAAGCCCTTCATCATCGCCTTCGGACTTCCGGTGGCATCGATGACGACATCGAAGAAATCGCCATCGGTGGCGGCCTTGAGACGATCATCGATATCGGACGACACCTCGAAGACATGATCGGCGCCGATTCCGTCGCTACAGAAGGCAAGCCGCCGGGCGTTCATATCGAGGACGGAAACGTCGGCGCCCCGGGCTTTCGCGAAGATCGCCGCCGCGATCCCGATCGGGCCGGCTCCCACCACGGCAACACGGCTCGTCGAGCCGGCTCCTGAGCGCCGCACGCCGTGGGCGCCGATCGCCAGGAACTCGACCATGGCGGCCTCGTCCAGGCTCAAGCCTGTCGCGGGCACGACATTGCGCTCCGGCACGGCGATGTACTCGCAGGCTCCGCCGTCGCGGTGAACGCCCAACACCTGCAGGTTCTGGCAGCAGTTCGTCTTGCCCTGCCGGCAGGCGCGGCACGTGCCGCAGGAGATGTAGGGTTCGATGCAGACGATGTCGCCGTTCTTGAACGAGCTGCCGCCGGGGGCGTCGGCGATCTCGCCTGCAAGCTCGTGGCCGATCACCCGCGGATATTCGAGATAGGGCTGATTGCCGTGGAAGATATGATAATCGGTTCCGCAGATCCCGACCCGCCGGATGCGCACCAGCACCTCGCCCGGACCGGCGCTCGGGACGTCCCGCTGGATGACGCTCAGCCGGCCGGGCTCATCGCATCGAAGGGCTTTCATCGGCGTCTCTCCCCACGGATATCTTGGTTCGTATGCTGCAAGCTTAGGGCGGGAACAGGAAAGCGCAAAGCCGACCCTGTTTTCCGCAACAACGATGCGCGGCCTTTAGGATTGAGCAACGAATCGAACCCAAAAGTGAAATCCACTTTTGGGCCCGACACCCTGGGGACCCGACGACGATTCACACGAGACGGCTGATCCGGATGTCAACCTGGCGAGATGAGAAGAACCAGAAGGCACGCGCCCGGCTCGAGAAACGTCTCTCCGCGCTTTTTCCGGCCTGCGTTCTATCCCATGCGCTCCGGCAGCCGCTGATCCCACCGACCCAGCGCCGCGCCGTGGAATCCTACTGGCGGCATCGCCCGCTCCTGGCTGACCGGCTCGCGCGGGCGCTGGCAGCCAGAAGCGGGCAGCCGGCCGGGTGGCAGTGGCGTCTGGGCTCCGACAAGGAAACCGGCCTGCCGATGTCCTTCCGTATGCCGCCATCCCCTTACCGGGAGGCTGCTTTCACGCGTGGGCCGGGGCATTGCTGCGTCTGCGGACAGCCTGTGTACCGGCTGGGCTGGCATTGCGACCTCTGGAGTGATGGCAAGCCGAACAGGAACGCTACATGGCATGCCGCCTGCGTCGTGGCCTGGCAACTCTGGACGGCACCGCCCGATCATCTCAGGATTCTGAAGCTGCGCCAGCAGCGGCGATGCGCAACGAGCGGTCGTCGCCTGCTCAGGACGGCGGAAGTGGACCACCGCGTTCCGCTTTTCGCCGTTTGGTCCGAGCACCGCTCTCGACCCTGGCCCGAACTGCTCGCCTTCTGGGGTGCCCCCAATCTTCAGGTGATCAACAAGACGGTTCATCTGGAGAAAACCGCCGAGGAGGCGGCAGACCGGGCCAGGCGGCGGATTTCCGGACCCGACATGTCACAAGAAGAAGAGTTTATCGCGCCCCTTGCGGATCGCGTTTCGATCCCCATATCAGGCTGACCCAGCGGACATTGTTGTGGACTTCGAGAGCGGCGGGCGTCACCGCCTGCTCCGATGAGACCGTGCCAGGACGGATGTACTCCGGCATGGTCCGTTCCTGCGCCTGCCTGACGATGCAGGCGCCCGTCTGGACCCGGATCAGCCCAGGCCCGTAGCAGGCGCGGCAGGAGATGCGAAGGCATCCCGCCCGTTCGCCCCGGAGCCTGGGCTTTTTCGTTTGATCGGCGGTACGAGGGCAGCCGGCCCGGCTCGAGGCAGGGCATCGCCTTTTAGTCTCAGGCGGACAGCATTCCTGCCGGAATTAACGGAATAACGACAACTCCCGGGGAATTCTGGCGAAGATCGTCGCGTAAAACGAATCGAAGCCCGTTGTGCCAGACTATGTAATCATCTCCCTCAGCATCTTGGCGGCGGCGACCGGGATCATCGGCGCAGCCTTCCTCTTCGTGCGGGGGCACAACGACGATCTCGCGCGGGCCGAGGGCGATCTGGCCAACCTTGCCCTATCTCTTCAGGAGCGGACGGATGGCGTCTTCCAATCCATCGAGAACGTTCTGCGCGATTTGGTCGGCCGAATTCCGCAGGCCTGTCTCAAGGCGCACGAATTCGACGGGTTCGCCGCATCCCAGGCAACGAAGGCCATCCTGGTAGGAGCCTGTCACTCGCTGTCCCAGATCGTCCGCATCGATCTCGTTAACGCCAAGGGGCGGATCGTCGGTTCGTCGACACCGCGCCCGATGTCCGATCCGATCTACCTGAAAGACACGTCCTACTATCGGGCTCTCGCGACGGACCCGTCGCTCACCTTGTATCTCGGCGAGCCGATGAGGATCCGGGCAGCCGAGAAATGGGTGCTCTCCCTCGCCCGGAAGATCGAAGACACGGACGGAAAATTCCTCGGCGTCATCGTCGCTACGGTCGATCTCGGCCATTTCGAGCGAATCTTCAAGGACCACCTCAGAACGCACTCGCAGGCGATCACGCTCTACCGGCGCGATGGCATCATCCTGGCGCATAGTCCGCACTCGGAGAGGGCGCTCGGGCGTCGCGTGTGGAGGCCCAACACCCCCCTGCAGCGGCTGATCGCAAAGAACATCCCGACGCTTATTCGCGACGTCAGCTGGATCGACAGGAAGGAGCGGGTGGTCGCTCTTCATCCTCTCGCCCATTATCCGGCCGGCATCTCCGTCAGCAGAACGGTGTCGGAACTCATGGCCGGGCGGCGCCTCGAAAGCCGCATGGTCGCATTCTTCGCCTATCTGATGGATATCGGGATCGAGGCTGCCACTCTGCTCGGTTTGAGGCATGTTCGAACCGGTATTCTGAGAGCGGCCAGCGAGAGCTACCTGTCGCGCCACGATGTCCTGACCAAGCTTCCCAACAGGCTGCAATTCGTCGAGGACCTGAAGCGGACTTTCCTCGCGTCGCAAAGATCCGGCACCGATTTCGCCTTGCTCCTTCTCGATCTCAACCGGTTCAAGGACATCAATGACAGTTTTGGTCATGGGGCGGGAGACGAGATCGTTCAAACGGTGGCACGGCGTCTGCGCGAACGTCTCAGGAAGACCGATCTCATCGCCCGCATCGGCGGCGACGAGTTCGCCATCATCCAACGGCCGATCAGAAACCGGCAGCAGGTCATAGATCTCGTCACGTCCATACAGACCGCCATGAGGGCCCCGTGCACAGCCGGCAACACGGAGATCGATGTCGGGCTGTCCATCGGCGTTGCGATCGCGTCCTCCGTCGGTAAGACCTCGACGGAGCTCATGAAAGCGGCCGATGTCGCTCTCTACGCGGCAAAGTCCGATTCCAGCAGCAGCTACCGGCTCTACGACGCAGATATCAAGGATGCCAGGGCGGAACGTCGTGCCCTCGAAGGAGCTTTGAAGAGTGCGTTGGAAAACAAGGAACTCGACCTGTTCTATCAGCCGATCCTCGATTTGGCGACGAACCAGATGTGGGGCTGCGAAGCGCTGGCGCGATGGAAGCACCCGACGAAGGGGATGATCTCGCCGCTGCAGTTCATCCCGACCGCCGAGGAGTCGGGTCTCATCGGCCCGATGGGCGACTGGATCCTCGAGGAAGCCTGCTCGACGGCCATGACCTGGCCCACGACTTCGGCCCAGCCGTTGAAGGTCGCGATCAATCTCTCCCCGGTGCAGTTCCGGAGCCGGGATGTTCTCGCCAGCGTCAAGAGAGCCCTGGAGATCTCCGGCCTGCCGCCCCAGCGCCTGGTCCTCGAGATCACGGAATCCGTCAAGCTCACGGAGGAAGCCACGGCGACGCTGAAAAAGCTTAAAGGTCTCGGCGTGTCGATCGCGCTCGACGATTTCGGCACTGGCTATGCCTCGATGAGTTATCTCAGCAGCTTCCCCTTCGACAAAATCAAGATCGATCAGTCCTTCGTGCGGAACATGCTGGATTCTCCGGATAGCCGCGCGATCATCAAGGCGACGATTGGCCTTGCGAAAGACCTGAAGATGAGCACGACGGCCGAAGGCGTCGAGACGGAAGAGCAGCTCAATGCTCTGCGCCTCGCTGGCGCCTCGCAGGCTCAAGGCTATCTCATCGCCAAGCCGATGTCCCGCGAAGTGATCGCGACTTTCATTGCCGACGCCCAAAAGCCTCAGTCCAAGAAGCGGGACGAACAGGCCCCGGCACGAGCCGTCGCCTAAAGGACCGCGTCAAACAGCGTGAAGAACTGCGTCACGCCCGGCCATGACGGCAAGTATTCCCACACGGCAAGTGTTCCCAGGCAGCCGCTTCGCCGCTCACCGTTGCGGGGCAGCTCCGGCTTGGCCCCGAAAGGCCGACCGAATTCCGCTCTCGATCTTACGATCTGGGAGACCGTGACACGGGTGCAACGTCCCGGTATATCGGTCCGACATCAAGCGACATCGAAGCGGCGGTGCGTCGGCGGGCAGCAAGGTCCGATCCGGCGCGATCATGCCCGAGAGTCACGGATCTCGCATGCTCACAGGAGCGAGACGAACCACCGGGGAATACAGGATGCGAAAGGCCCTCGTCATCGGCATCGGGGCAGGCAATCCCGACTATATCACCATCCAGGCCATCAATGCCCTCAACCAGGTCGATGTCTTCTTCGTCGCCGACAAGGGCGGCGAGAAGGAGGACCTGATCAAGCTGCGGCGGGAGATCTGCGACCGCTTCATCAAGGATAGGACGTTCAGGGTTGTCGAATACGAGCAGCCCCGCCGGGGCGATGCTTCCAAATCCTATCTGACAACGGTCGAGCAATGGCACGAGGCCATCGCGAACAAGGTCGGAACCCTGCTGAGGGAGGAGCTCCGGGAGGGCGAGTGTGCCGGCTTCCTCGTCTGGGGCGATCCCTCGCTCTACGACAGCACTCTGCGCATCCTGGCGGCCGTGCAGGCCAGGGGCGGTTTCGAGCTGGAATACGAAGTGATCCCCGGGATCACCAGTGTGCAGGCTCTTGCCGCCCAGCATAAGATCCCGCTCAACAGGATTGGTGAGTCCATTCAGATCACGACTGGCCGCAGGCTCGCCGAGGGCTTTCCCAACAACGCCGACAGCGTTGTCGTCATGCTCGACGGCAACTGCTCCTTCCGCGACGTCGCGTCCGAGGATGTCGATATCTACTGGGGCGCCTATCTCGGCACTCAGGATGAAATCCTTATTTCCGGTAACCTGCGAGACGTGATGGATGACATCGAGCGCGTCCGCGCCGAGGCCCGCGCCCGAAAGGGATGGGTGATGGATACCTATCTCCTCCGGAGGTCCAAATCAGATGATGCTCAGTGAGCCCATTCGTCGGTGGTCGATCCGCGCGATGGTGTGCTCCGGTCCTGATCCATCGCGGCTCTTTCCGTTCCTGGGCGCCGGGATTTCCTAGAGCAGTTATCGGGGTTTCACCTGATACCCAAGTTCGGCACTGCGGCTAAATTTCCTGTGACCGTGTCCCGTTCCGAAGGGAGTGACCAGAACGCAGTTCGTCGTCGCAGCCTCCATGGCGATAGGACCTGGCGAACGCGGGACCGGTCAATCCGTACTTCGGACCGAATGCTCCGGCCTGGATACGGAGAACATGGAGGACTGAATGTCGGGTCTGGACATCTTCGCCTGGATCGTGCTGGTCGTCCTCATCGCGACGGCCGTCGCGATCTTCGTGGCGCTCGGGATGATGCCGGGGCACATCGCGAGAAAGCGCGGACATCCCTGGCCTGAGGCGGTGACGGTCGGGGGATGGACAACGCTGATCTGCGGCTTCGTGTTGTGGCCGCTGGTGTTGATCTGGGCCTATGTCGATGTGCCTAAACGGCGGGAGACGGCGGAATGATCGTCGTTCTGCTCAATTCGTATATCGCTCTTCTGGCCCTGTTCGTCTGGCTCCGGTTCATCCCGTTCAACATGTTCTGGAAGCTGTCGCCTGTCCTCGTGTTGCTGGTCCTCCTGATCGGGCTCTTCATTCCGATGGGCTGGGGCGCGCCCTCGGGGCCAGTGGCGGTCGTCCGCAACTCGGTGCAGATCATCCCCTCGGTGGCTGGCGAGGTCGTCGACGTTCCGGTCGCGGCCAACACGCCCGTGAAGGAGGGCGATATCCTGTTCCGGATCGACCCGACCACCTACAAGGCGCAGGTCGAGACCATCGCGGCTCAGCTCAAGTTCGCCGAGCTGCGCCTGTCCCAGTTCTCAGAGCTCCAGAGCCGCGACACGGGCCGGGCCTTCGACGTGCAGCAGCGCGAGGCCGAGGTCGAGCAGCTGCGGGCTCAACTTGAAGGGGCCAGGTGGAGTCTCGACAGGACCACCGTGCGGGCGCCGGCCGACGGCTACGTGACCAATCTGGCGCTGCGCAAGGGCGCACGCGTCACCGCGCAATCTCCCGTCATGGCGTTCATCGACACGTCGGAGACTATCTTCGGAGTGGAGATCCCGCAGATCTACGCCCGCTACATCGAGGTCGGCCAGCCGGTCGAGCTCGCGTTCAAGACCTTGCCCGGCGAAGTCTTCACTGGACGGGTTGAGACGGTGTTGCAGGCCATCGCGACCGGGCAGACGCAAGTCGGCGGTTTGGCCGTGGCACCGTCGGAAATCCAGTCGGCGCCGTTCGTCACCCGCATCCGGCTCGACGACCAGGAGGTGGCCAAACGCCTGCCGGCCGGAAGCACCGGCACCGCAGCGATCTTCACCGACCACGTCAAGGCGGCACACGTCATCCGCAAGGTCGTCCTGCGGCAGACGGCGATCCTGAACTACGTCAATCCGTTCTGAACGGGGCTGCCGGTCACAGGGCAGGAATGACGAGAGTGGTCTTGACGGCCCTTGGGTTTCCGCCTCCGGCGATCGCCGAGGGTGCGGCCGACAGGGTTGCGGCGGAACTCCGCGGTGGCCTGCCGCAAGAGCGCAGACATGGCGGCCTAAGGAGATCACCTGAGTGTCCCGCCGTCCTCCGAAGGCGTACGCATCGGCGATGGTCAGGAGCGGGATATCCCGCCCGCCTTCCCGTGACATTGCCACAGGGGTGATAACATGACGAACCAATTGAGCGATACCACCATCCATCTCGTGAAGGCCACCGTGCCCGCGCTTCAGGAGCACGGACTGGCGATCACGAAGCGCATGTACGAGCGCATGTTCCAGAACGAGGCGATCCGCGATCTCTTCAACCAGTCGCACCATGGCGAGACCGGATCCCAGCCCAAGGCGCTGGCGAGCGCCGTCCTGGCCTATGCCCAGAACATCGACAATCTCGGTGCCCTGGCTCCCGCCGTGGAGCGGATCGCGCAGAAGCATGTGGGGCTGAGCATCCTGCCCGAGCACTACCCTTACGTGGCCGATGCGCTGCTCGGGGCGATCAAGGACGTGCTCGGCGATGCCGCCACCGACGAGATCCTAGCCGCCTGGGGCGAGGCCTACTGGTTCCTGGCCCATGTGCTGATCGGGCGCGAGAAGGCGATCTACACCAGCCTGGCCAATGCCCCGGGCGGCTGGAACGGCTGGCGCAATTTCCGGATCGAGAGCAAGCGGAAGGAAAGCGAGATCATCACCTCATTCGTGTTGCGGCCAGAGGACGGGAAGCCCGTCCTGCGCCATCAGCCCGGCCAATACCTGACGTTCTGGATCGACGTCCCGGGCCGGCATCCGCTCAAGCGGAACTACAGCATCTCCAGCGCGCCGAGCGACGAGACGTACCGGATCTCGGTCAAGCGCGAGCCGCAGGGCATCGCGTCCAACTGGCTACATGATACGGCCGAAGTCGGGCAGATCCTGAAGGTGGCGCCGCCCGCCGGTGAGTTCTTCCTCAACGAGGAATCGCCTCGGCCCGTGGTGCTCCTGAGCGGCGGCGTCGGGCTGACTCCGATGATGAGCATGCTGGAGACGATTTCGGTCCAGCATCCCAAGGTCGCGGTCCATTACGTGCACGGCACCCTGAACGGCGCGACCCATGCGATGAAGGAGCGCGTCCGGTTCCTGGCGCAGGCCCATCCCAACATCAACGCTGCGACCTTCTATGTCGAGCCGCGACCGGAGGACCGGCCCGGAGAGGACTTCGACCATCCGGGAGTGATCAGCGTGGAATGGCTCGAGGCCAACACGCCGCTCACCGAGGCCGATTACTATCTGTGCGGTCCACGCCCCTTCCTGCGTGCCTTCGTGGGCGGCCTGGCTCTCGCAGGCGTCCGGTCGGACCGCATCCACTACGAGTTCTTCGGGCCCGCGGACGAGATCCTCGCGGCGGCGTAGTCGCCCGGATTCTCCGGTTCCGCACGATGCGCTAAAACGCCCCGCCGGTTAAGCCGGCGGGGCTTTTTGCGTTTCGGAGGTGAAGTCTCCGAGCTATTCAGGGTGTTCTTAAGCCGCTTTCCACGCCTGCTGCGCTGTCAGCGTCTCGGCCTGCTCGTGCGCCCGTTTCGCTGCGGGGCGATGGACGTGTCTTTCGCTGTAGATCTCGAAGGCGGCGCGCTTCTCGATCATGCCTGTCATCATGCCCCATTGCAGGTGGCTGGCGAGCACGACATCGGCGGCGGTGAAGTGATCGCCAGCCACATAGGTCCTGTCCTTCAGCCAGGCGGAGAGGGTGTCCAGCACGCGCACATAGGAGCCGTAGCCGAAGCTGCCTTCCATGTCGGACGCGGGATCCCAGCCGCTGGCGTGGTTGGAGACGGCGGGCTCCAGGCAGGAGGCGGTGAAGAAGAGCCAGCGGTAGTAATCGCCGCGATGCCGCGGCTCGGGCGCGAGGCCTGCCTCGGGGAAGGCATCGGCCAGATAGGCGCAGATGGCGGCGACCTCGGTCACGACGGTCTTGCCGTGCGTGATCGCCGGCACCTTGCCCATGGGATTGATGGCGAGATAGTCCGGCGCCTTCATCGTGGTCGTGAAGTCCAGCACCTTGAGGGTGTAGGGACGGCCGATCTCTTCCAGCATCCAGTGCACGATGGCGCTGCGCGATTGCGGATGGGTATAGAAGACGAGGTCTGCGCTCATGGTTTGTGTGCTCATGGGTGTCTCCCTGGTGTTGTGTGAACGGGAGACGGAATAGCGCATGGTGCTGTCAGATTCTGGCAGTAGCGTTTTCTGCCATTCCTTCATGAGCTGCCGGCGGGGCCGGGGCAGGCGCTCGGGCAGGATCTCCGCCGCCTCGATCCGGTCGGCGCGGAAGTGCCGGAAGCCTTCACGCAGCTCGCACCAGGCCACCAGCACGCGGGTCGTCTCGAAGAAGCCGAGCGACACGGGCCAGACGATCCGCGCGGTGCGTGCACCCTTCTCGTCGGTATAGGTGAGGGACAGTTTTCGGCCCTCGTTCAGCGCGCGCCGCAGAAGCGCGAGATCGACCACCTGCGGACGATCCCAGCCGTGACCGACGACCATGGCATCGTCCTCCATGCGCTCGCGAAGATCGGCGGGAAGGACCGCGGCGACTTTGGCCATGACGTTGCGGGCCGCCTGTCCCATCTCCTCATCGGTGCGCCGCCCGACCCATTGCAGGCCGAGCGCCAGTGCCTCGATCTCCTGGGCGGAGAACATCAAGGGAGGGAGCAGGAAGCCGGGCTTTAGCACATAGCCGAGCCCCGGCTCGCCCTCGATCTGCGCGCCCAGGGCCTGGAGCGAGGCGATGTCCCGATAAAGCGTGCGCAGCGAAATCCCCGCCTCACGCGCCAGCACCGCCCCGCTCACCGGGCGGCGGTGATGGCGGAGGATTTGCAAAAGATCGAAAAGACGTTCGACGCGGGACACAGGCTGAACTTAGCATGAGATGCTGTCAGATCGTGACAGCAGGATCGCAATGCCCTGTGGGTGATGAGAGCGTGGGAGGCGCTGTCGGGTAAGGGCGCTCTTGCGGCGAGCAAAACAAGCGCCGCATCCCTCGCCGTCATCCCCGGGCCTCGTCCCCGGAAATTTCCCGAGCATCCACGTTTTATCCATGTTGATGTTCCCAAGACGTGGATGGCCGCAACATGGGCGGCCATGACGGGTGTGGATGACGACAGGTCTGTCAAAGAGCCAGCGCTTTCGGGCCGAGGCCCCGCATGCCACCCTCAATATATTGCCCACTTCGAAGGAGGAGGTCGGTCGGCTGGTGCTCACGAGGAAACTGGATTGTGCGATCATCCCCAATTTCGACCGGCACGACCAGAATCTGACGGTGTCTGAAGTCGGCCGGGACGACTTGGTCTGTGCGATATGGAGCGGCAGCGAACTCCTTCGTGGACCTTTGACCCTTGAGAGATATCTGGAGGCCACGCACCTTCAGATTTCTGCCGACGGTCTATCGGAAGGTTTGGTGGACAAGGCACTCCGCGAGATAGGGCTTCAACGACATGTCGCGGCGACGATCCCTAATTACCTGGTCATACCTTGGGTTCTGCGGGGATCGGATCTGATCACGCATTGTGCCGACAGCATTGGCTTGCTTCTCGATGGGAACAGTGAGGTGCGTTTGGTAAAGGCGCCACTTGCTCTCCGGTCCATGCCGATATCCTTGATCATGCACAGGCAGATGGCGACCGATCCGGCAACGACTTGGCTGAGGCGTTTGATCGAGGAAATCTACGCGGATCGACAAATTCGAAAGGACGCCGCCCGTGCGAGCGGTCCTTAGGCCGCCCGTTCTCAAGAGAGGGAGCAGGATCAAACATATGCCCGCATGAAGAACGCCATCGTGGTGCCAGCGGCCAGCAACAGCGTTCCTGCCCGAATAACCTTGGGAGGCAGGATCCGCCCAATATGCGCACCACACCATCCGCCTGCGATAGCACCGAGCCCCACCAGGAGGCAGGCCGTCCACGCAACAGCGCCAGCAACGATGAAAGCGAGGACGGCAATGCCGTTGGCGGCGCTCACCATCAACGTGCGCGGCGCGTTCAACGCCTTGACCTCGGCTCCATCGAGAATGCTCCAAACCGCCATCATCATCAGCCCGACTGCACCGCCGAAATAGCCTCCGTAGACGCCGAGCAGGAATTGCAGGCTTAGGATCGTTGTAAGGCCGGCCCGAAAGCGCGCGCGAAGCGCTGGCCCGATCTGCCGACCAAATGCCAGCATCATTGTAGCGACGAGCAGCAGCCAGGGCAGGACCTGATCGAACAGGGCGGCTGGCGTCCACAGCAACAACAGACTTCCGACGAGTCCCCCGACCAGCGTGACGATCGCGACCGGCACGAGAGGCACGCCGCACACGCCTGTCAGGCCGTCCCGATAGACCCAGGTGCTGGCGAGGCCCCCTGGAAACAAGGCGACCGTGCTGGTGGCGTTGGCGCTGACCGAAGGCACTCCGGCGCCGATCAGTGCAGGCAGGGACACGAAAGAGCCCCCACCCGCCAGGGCGTTCATGCTGCCCGCGAGCAAGCCGGCGAGCAGCAGAAGCGGCGTATCATTCATCAACCGATCCAGCTTGCAAGTTCGAGTGCGAAGGCGCAGTCCAGCGCGGAACCCCGAGCAGCCCAACAATCATGCTGCTCTATCGTCCGCCTCCTTTACGCACGGGTCGATGCGGCGCAATGCGGATGTTTTTTAGTCATCCTTCGGTTTTGGCGAAAGAAGGGGCAGCTTTCTCTAAGCTGGTGCATAGCCAGCCTTCGTCTTCGAAGAGCTGACGACTTCCCTCGATTAGAAGCCCGGTTCCATAAACGGCCTTCCGCAAAATTGAACATGAATCATGGACCTGTAAGGTCTCCGAATGGCACGTCCTTGACGTGCGCCGATTGTCTGCTCTCGCTGGGAGCGCCAGACATTCCGAAAAGTCGGGGAATTTCACTGCCAAATCCCGAGCAGACCTTCAGAAGCCAATCTCTCTATGTGGCTCACCTGGGCGGCAATGGACGGGGACGGGAACCGCTGTCGATGGCAACGAACGTGAAGACCGCCTGTGTCACCTTGATCTGCTCGTCGCCATCGCGGGAGCGGCGCCAGGCCTCGACCCGGAACTTCATGGATGTGCGTCCCGTAGAAATCAGGTCGGCGTAGACAGACACCTCGTCACCGACATGGACTGGCGTGTGAAAGACCATACCGTCGACCGCGACTGTCACGCAGCGGCCGCGGGCCCGCCGGGCTGCGGCGTTGCCGGCAGCCAGGTCCATCTGCGACATCAGCCAGCCCCCGAATATATCCCCCGCAGGATTGGTATCCGAGGGCATCGCGATGGTCCGAATGACAGGCTCTTTGCTGATGCCGTTCCCTTCCATTGGAGTCCTTTGAGTGCCGGCGTGTTTCTAACCTAGGCCCGTGATCTGCGCCGCGTGCCGACACGAGGTTGCTGGTCAACAGATGCGAAGGCCATGGCCTCCGCCCTGCGTTCCCCAGCGCTTCGGATGTGCCGCCGCATCATGATCTCGGCCAGCTCGGGATCCCGGTCCTGGATCGCGTCAAGAATACGCTTGTGCTCGACGAGTGCGCGAGTCCTAAGCGCGATGCTGTCGCTGCGGCTACGATAGAGCCTCAGCAGCGGGTAGAACTGATTGCACAGATACTCGATCAGGAGCGGGTTTCCGCTCGCCCGCGCGATCCGGAAGTGGAAGTCCCGGTCGGCAGCGCCCAGCGCGTTGTGAACGCCCGGCTGAAGCCCGGCGATTTCCGCCTCGTGGCGACGGACGCCCTCGGCGAGCGCTGCGATGTCCTCCGCGCTCATGTTCCGCGCCGCCTCCCGGGCGGCAAGGCCCTCAAGCACCTCGCGCACCCCATAGATCGATTGCAGCATCTCGGGCGTCGCCTCGACGACCCGCGGGCCCTGGTTCGGAACGCGGGTAATCAAATGGCGCTCTTGCAGCCGGTGCAAGGCTTCGCGCAGAGGCCCGCGGCTGACACCGTAACGCTGGGCGAGCGCCGGCTCGCTGATTTTCGACCCGAGCGGGATCTCACCCTGAAGGATGGCGTCCGTCAGGCGATGGAAAAGCTGCTCGGCCAGCGTCTGGCTCGCTTCCGCGGCGTCAGTGGCAGAGGTCAGGCGATCTTCAGAACCATTCATAGCTTATCAACCTTGCCGTTCCACAGCATTGAGCATCATCGGCTCGAAGGCGAGGACGAACAAGAGCCGCAGCGTCTGATGGCATCTCGACATCGATCCGAGAGACCAAGGCGACAGTAACCCAATTGCCAAAAAGGCATAGCTGCCGTCCGTCCTGAATAATTGAGCACTTAAACCGATGGCGGCGGGCGGTCCAGGACCGCTCGCCGCGAAGCCTCACTGGGTCGCGAGACCGAGTTCGGTCAAGATTTCTTTCGCTTGGCGCGTCTCCTCCGCGATGAAAGCCTGGTAGGGCTGTTCGGGCAAATACAGGTCCAGCCAGCCACGATCATTGAGGATCTTCTTCCAATGCGCTGACTTGACGAGCTTGGCGAACAGGTCGGCCAGGGCATTCGCCGACTTGTCATCGAGGCTCTTGTGGACGGAGACACCGCGCCAGTTCGCAAACACTACGTCATAGCCGAGTTCACGCAGCGTCGGAGCATCTACCCCAGGAAGCCGCTCGGGCGAGGCGACTGCGATCAGCCGCAGTTTCTTTGCCTCCACTTGCGTCTTGAAGTCCTGCAATCCGCCGCCGACCACGGTCGCCTGCCCATTGAGTGCCGAGACGACAACCTCGCCCGTGTTCGGGTGCGGGATGAAGTTGACCTGCTTCGGCGTCATGCCGGCGATCTTGGCGAGACGGGCAAAGAAGATGTTCTCGGTCGACCCGGGCGAGCCGCCGCCCCAGGCGATCGAGCCGGGGTTGGCCTTGAAGCGCGCCATCAGGTCCTTGAAGTCCTTGACGTCGGAATCCTGGCGGACGGCGATTACCTCGTACTCGCCCGCAAGCCGGGCGAGGGGACGGACATCGGCCAGGGTGACGGGCGTCTTGTTCGTGAGCGGGAAGAAGACCGTGCCCGCGCCCTGCACGACGACGGCATTCTTGTTGCCTTCCTTGGTGGTCACGAACTGCGAGATCGCGATCATGCCGCCGCCACCCGGCACGTTGTTGACCTTGATGTTATTGATACCTTCAGCCCGCAATGCCTCCTCGATCCCGCGCGCCGCCTGGTCGAGCCCGCTGCCCGGACCGCCCGGCACGGTGATATCGAGCGAGCGGATCGTCTGCGCCTGGCTGGGCGCAACCGCTAGAAGGAATCCGGCAGCAAGTGCCGTGATCGCCGTCCGTCGAGTAGTCTTCATCTAGTCCTCCCAGTGAAAGTGATTGTTGAGGGATCGCGGGGTGGGGGTGTTATTGGGTCATACCCACCTCGGATTGGGGCTTTGGCCGTCTCAGGCCGGAAATGATCGGGGTTGCGACGAAGGCGAGCGCCACCAGCAGGAAGACCGCCGAGACCGGGTGCGTGACAAACACGGTCCAGTCGCCCTGGCTGATGGCCAGCGAGCGACGCAACTGCTGCTCGATGAGCGGCCCCAGGATCAGCCCCAGCACGCACGGGACAATCGGCACCCCGACGACCCGCATGACGAAGCCGACCATGCCGATGATCCACAGGATCACGAGATCGACCGCGTTGCCGTTGAGGCTGTAGACGCCGAGGGACGACAGCACGAGGATGCCACCGTAAAGCCAGGGCTTCGGCAGCGACAAAAGCCGCACCCACACGCCGGCCATGGGCAGGTTGAGGACTAGCAGAAAGACGTTGCCGATATAGAGGCTCGCGATCAGGCCCCAGATCAGGCTGGAGTTCGTATCGAACAGCATCGGGCCGGGACGCAGGCCGTATTGCTGGAAGGCCGCGAGCATCACGGCGGCGGTGCTCGACGTGGGAAGGCCCAGCGCCAGCAGCGGCGACAGGGCGCCGGCCGCCGATGCATTGTTGGCGGCCTCGGGACCGGCCACGCCCTCGATCGCGCCAAGGCCGAACTCCTCCGGCTTTTTGCTGAGTTTCTTCTCGAGCGTGTAGGACAGGACGGTCGGGATCTCGCTGCCACCCGCGGGGATCGCGCCAATCGGGAAGCCGATGAACGCGCCGCGCAGCCACGGCTTCCAAGACCGCTTCCAGTCCTCGCGGCTCATCCAGAACGAGCCCCGCAGTTTGTGGAGACTGTCGGCCTTTCCGCTGTCGGTGGCCGCCATGTAGAGGGTCTCGCCGATGGCGAAGAGCCCGACAGCCACGACGACTGTATCGATGCCGTCGAGCAGTTCCGGAACCCCGAAGGCGAAGCGGGCTTGTCCGGTCTGGGGATCGAGCCCCACCGTGCCGAGGAGCAGCCCGAAGAACAGCGAGGCGATCCCGAAGGCGATCGATCCACCTCCGGTTGGGTTGCTCAGCATGGTTGTCACGGTTGCTAGCGACAGAACCATCAGGGCGAAGTAGTCGGGTGCCGTCAGCTTGAGAGCAATCTCGACGAGAAGCGGAGCGGCGAAGGTTAGTCCGATCGTCCCGATCGTGCCGGCGACGAAGGAACCGATCGCGGCAGTCGCCAGGGCCTGGGCGCCGCGGCCTCTGCGCGCCATGGCGTTGCCGTCGACCGCGGTCATCATCGACCCGGCCTCGCCGGGCGTATTCAACAGGATGGAGGTCGTCGAGCCGCCGTATTGGGCACCGTAGTAGATGCCGGCGAACATGATGAAGGCGGAGACCGGCGGCAGGCCCACCGTCAAAGGCATCAGGATCGCGACCGTGGTCGCGGGACCGATCCCGGGCAGGACGCCGATCGCGGTCCCGAGGGTCACGCCGATGATGGACCAGATGATGTTGTCCGGCGTGAGCGCGACGGCAAAACCTTGGGCAAGCAATGCAAGTGTTTCCATCACTTGGCTCCCTCATTGATCGAGCTGGAAAAGCGGTTCCAGCGGCCCGAGCGGCAGATCGATCCCGAGACCGAGGGTGAATGTCAGCAGGATCGCGGTAGCGAGGACGAGGCCGATGACCGCGTTCGATAGGATGCGGCGGTCGCCGAAAGCGTAGGTTCCGGCCACGAACACGGTTGCCACGACCGGGATCCAGCCAAGTCGCGAGATCAGGGCAGCCTCCAGCAGCAGGGCTGCCGAGATCAGGCCCACCGGCCAAAGGTTGAGCTTCGGCTGATCGGGCAGATATTCGAGGGAAGCGCGCCGCGCGCTGATCACGCTTGCGACGCCGGACAGGACGAGGCCAACGCCGATCAGGTTGGAGAACATGGCCGGCCCGACCACGTCGTAGGTGAATCCGGTCTTGATCTGTTGCGAAGCGACGACAACCGCCACGCCGAGCGCGACGACGGCGGAGCCAAACAGCGTTGCAGGTAGTCGATGTGCCGACATTGTCCTCCCTCCCGTCATTTTTTGGTTGCGGCCAGCCTTCGAGCGTCATGCCAGCCTTTGTTCGGAAGTTATTGAGTCAAATAAAATTGTCAACACATTATCGAGATTAGCCGTTAAAATTCGCGTTTTTAACGCGTTATGGCAGCCATGTGTTGACATATTCGGCTAACTTGGATTTCTTGTTGTCAGGCCGCAGTGGTCGCTAAATGTGAGGGAGGTCATCCATGCATCTCAGACCCAGGGTTATCGAAGGCCGTATGAGCGCGGAACTGCGGCGGCAGCTTCGAGAGGAAGCCCACCCGATTTGCGCGATCTCCGGCGCAACGCCCCATCATGCACAGTTGGCGGAGGCTGCCGGCTTCCGATTGTTCTTCCATTCAGGCTCGCAAGCTGCCGCGACGATCCTCGGACTGCCGGACGCCAGCCTGATGACGCTGACGGAAGCTGTCGACAATATCCGGCGCATCTGCCAGTCCGTCTCGATCCCCGTGGTCGCGGACTGTGAGACGGGATTTGGAAACGTCATCAACACGACGCGGGCCGTGCACGAGTTCATCACGGCCGGCGTTGCTGGTTTCTTCCTGGAAGATCAGGTTTTCCCGAAGCGCTGCGGCTTCACCGCGGGAGTTGAGGTGATCCCGATCCCCGAGGCTGTCGGCAAGTACCGCGCGGCCGTAGCGGAGCGTGATCGTCTCGATCCCGATGTGGTCGTCATCGCCCGCACGGACGCCAGGGCGGCCGTTGGCGGAAGTGTCGACGAGGTGCTTCGGCGCTGCGAGGCCTATCTGAAGGCCGGCGTCGATATGTTGATGGTTGTAGCTCTCCAGAGCCGTGAGGAGATGCGACAAGTCATGGAGGCATTTCCTGGCATGCCCATCTACATCAACGCCAGCGCTATCCGCCCAGGCCTCACGCATGCCGAGTATGCCGAAATGGGAGTTGCGACCTACAACATCTCAGTCGCCAAGGTCGCGCAGATCATGATGGAGCGTTTCCTGGACGATTGCAGGCAGCGCGGTGCCGATGCATTCAACGATTTCATGACATCGGAAGCGGCAACGGGCCGCTCGACCTTCGGCTATCTGAGCCTGACCGGGTTTCCTGCCGTGGTCGAGATCGAACGCGCCTTCCTGCCCGCTGAGGCAATGGCGAAGTATGACACTTCGATCGCAGAATATGATCCGCGATGATACGCAAGCCGTCTAAGCCAAGCGCTTTTGATACGGTACGCTTGGTCAGAATAATCGATTAGTCCCGCTCATTGGTAGCGGGGCAGAGCGGTGGACAAACGCACCACCACGTGAAGCTGTCCAAATTGGGGAGCGGTTGTCCAAGGATGTTAAGTGCACTTGGCAGCACCATTGCAGTCCGAGCTCTTCTCGGCTTCGTCTCGGGATGCGTGGGGGGAGTCCTTTTCAGGGAATTGGGCTTCCCGCTGCCATGGACCCTTGGATCGCTGACAGCCGCTGCCGTCATTGCTGTGGCCGGACTTGACTGGAAGTTGCCGAGTGCAGCCCGCAACGCCGCCCGTCCCGTCATCGGCGTCATGGCCGGAAGCGCCTTCACCGCTGAGGTGGCGCGCTCCATGCTGCATTGGTGGGAGGCCGTCCTCCCACTGGTCTCGTTTCTCGTCCTCATCACCCTGGCCGGCCGGGCGTTCTTCACCCGCTTCTGCGGCTTCGACAAGACAACAGCCTTCTTTGCGTCGACCCCCGGAGGACTGAGCGAGCTGACGCTGCTTGGAGCACAATACGGGGGCAATATCCGCCAGCTCGTTCTCATTCATTCCACCAGGATCATCACGGTCGTCTTCCTCGTGCCATTCGCCGTTCGTCTCCTCTTCGACTTGGAGGGTGTCGGGAAAGCAGGCCCTGTTCACGCATCGGAGGTCCTTTCCGCGCTTGATTGGCTGGTCCTACTGGGCTGCGCCGCCCTGGGCTATGTCATCGGGCGCCCACTTAAGATGGTGGGCGGCGTCATGGTCGTGCCATTGATCCTAAGCGCGATCGTCCATGGCACCGGCTTGACGCAGCTTCCTCCGCCACCCTGGCTCGTCGCGATCATGCAGGTAGTCATCGGCTGCGTCGCCGGCTCCCGCTTTGCCGGTGTCCAATGGCACGAGGTCCGCACATCAGTCGTCCAGGGACTCGCGTGGACGGCGATCATGCTGTTGGCGGCACTCGCCGCGGCCGTCCTGTGCTCGACATTCGTCGATGCGTCCGTGCCGGCCCTTCTCCTCGCTTTTGCGCCCGGTGGCATCGCCGAGATGACGATCGTTGCATTTGCCATGGGCATCGAGGTCGCGTTCGTCGTCTGCTGCCATGTCTTTCGATCTATTTTCCTCGTTGCCGTGGCACCGGCGCTCTATCGCGGATTGCACAAGGGTTGATGGAGACAAGAAGACCTTGATGATCGGAGGTTCGAACGCGGCACAAGATCCGTCCGGCGCGCTGATCCTCCATCACCGTCCAAGGTCATCACTCGGTATCAGCCAACTGGCAGGCTGGTTGGCTTCGATGAAGGCTGCGCCGCCAGAAGGAATCCGACGGAGCAAAAGAAGATTACCGTTCCAAAGGTGGCTGCCACGCTCAGGACGAGGGTAAACCCGCTCATCCCGTGAAGGAGCGCGATGAGCGGGACGGCCAGGCCGCTTGTCGTGAACCCAAGGAAGTAGCGAACGCTGAACGCCCGGGCCCTGTACTGGGCCGGAACGTAACGGGCGACCATCGCATCGTTGATGACAACCTGTCCGTAAATCGCCGCCATAGCCAGGACTAGACCGCCGAGCATGGGAATCCCGGTTGTCAGAGCGGCGAGGCCAAGCCCAAGTGGCTGTAGGATAGAGAGCCCGACGAAGATCCTCGGAAGTGTATATCTGTCGACGAGGCGCCCCATCAGGAGTTGCGTCAGCGCTCCGAAGACGAACACGAGTGTGGCCAGGGATCCGGTCAGGACAAGTGGCAGGGAGACGCCGGCACGCTCGTCGATGATCTTGGGGAGTGCGATTGTTGTGATATTGAAGGTCATGCCGCCTGCCACGACCGCCGTCGCAAACAGCAGGAAAAGCGTCATCGGACGTGCAACCGGGATTACGGCTTTGCTACCGCCGGAGTTGCCATGACTATCCCCGTCGCCGGGCACAAGGCTGACAAAGGCAATCCCAACAAAGAGGCAAACGAGTCCGGGAAGAATGAAGGCAGCGCGCCAGCCGAGGCTTGCGGCCAGAAGGGCCGTAATTCCTGAAGCGAAGGCCGCACCGAGATTGCCCCATACCCCATTGATCCCGAGATCCCGTCCAAGTTGACTTGTATGGCTTACCCCACCCTATTCATGAGACATGTTGATGTTTGCCGTTCTGGACTGCGATCGCGGGCGCTCGTTGCGTCTGTTTCATCGCGATGAGGTCTGGAATATGGGGAACGCGTTGGCAGGAGTTGGATGG